>JBELHW010000002.1:0-41803 GCA_042091225.1 Cryomorphaceae bacterium
CCGATCTATCCTTAGGGACTAGAGTAAATCGCCAGTCAGCAGATATTAATTTTGGGACAGATAAATTTGGTTTTTCAGCTAGAGCTTCGGCAAGATACGGTTGGCCTCTCTCTGGTCAGCAAACCACTTATACTAAAAATCTTGACTCTATAACTACCAATTTTCAAAACGCTCAAACAATAGGTCAGTGGATTGGTTTTGGAGGTTCTTCTGAAATCTATTATGATTTTAACCCTTATAATAGTATCGTTTCTAGTTTTAACTTGAGAGGAAACAGACAAACAAACGAAGAGTGGGCAAATGATAGTTTATATGATTCGATTTTAGAGCAATATTTTTTAGATGAATTTGCGTTTATTGTTCAAGATACTACTAGATATACAAACACCAAAAATTTACGTTATGGGGTTGAATGGACTACTGATTATGTGAAACAATTTGCCGATCATGAGGATAGAGAAATAAGACTTGCATTTCAATTAGGGTCTGATTTTTCCGATCAAGATAATAATCTATCTAATTACCAAAATGGTATCGAAATAGAAAAAACTGTTAATAAAAACGATGGAAATCCATTGTCTTATACTTTTCAATTAGATTATGTTCATCCTATAGAAGATAAACATACAATTGAAGTAGGTGCTAAGTACGTAAATAGAAATTTAGTAAATCAATACTCTAATCTTCAGACTAATGATACTGGTTCTGTTTATACTGTGCCTTATGAGCAGTTTAATTATCAGCAAAATATAGCTGCTCTTTATATATCTACAAAATGGGAGCTTACCAAAGATATAGGTCTTGTTGCTGGTTTAAGGGCAGAAGACACTAAAATAGATGGGGTATGGGATAGTCAAATTAATGGAGAGTGGACACAAAATGATAGACAACCATTTGAAAACACTTACTTTACTCTATTACCTAACTTTATTATCTCTAAAAAAATAGATATGATGAAGTCTTTAAAAACTAGCTATAGTAAAAGAATATCGAGACCAGGTATGAGGTATTTAAATACCAACAGTCTAAATGTAGATGAATTTAATGTTTCTATAGGAAATCCTTATCTGAAGCCTGCTCTTACTCATCAAGTAGAAATTGGGTATAATAGTTTTGCTAGAAAGTATAATGGCAGCTATTATCTTTTTGCAAAAAAATCGATTGACCTAGTGGAGTCGTTTGTAGAACTAGATGGACTTATAAAAGAAACTAGATATGAAAACTTAGGAACTAATAATTCTATTGGTGTTAATTATTACGGATCTATCAACTTTGGAGATTTAAATCTAAGAGGTGGATTTAATTTGTTCACCTATCAAACCACTTCTGAAGATTTGGGGCGAGTATTATATAACTGGAACATGGGAGGAAATTATGATTTAGGCAAAGGCTATAAGGCCGAAACCTATGGTTTTTTCCGATCTCCCAACCAAACATCTCAAGGGACTAATCCAGGATTTTCAATGTTTAGTGTAGGATTTAAAAAAGAGTTTAATAATAAAAAAGGCTCCCTAGGATTGAGATTTACTGAACCATTTAAAAAATACAAGCCATTCATTACTGAATTGGAGGGAGATGATTTTTACTACTATAGTCAAAGAGATGTATTATTTAGGTCTATTGGGATTAGTTTCAAATACACTTTTGGGGAGTTAAAGTTTAATTCCATTAAAGAAAACACTAATATTAAAAACGATGACCTTATGCAGGGTGGAGGTGACGAATTCTAGTTCTACTTATCGTATACTTTATAAAAAAACCCTCATACAATCTATGAGGGTTTTTTGTTTATTTTTATAGCATGACTAAAGTTATATTAGAATGTTGCGCAAATTCAGTTCAGTCTGCTATTAATGGACAAGCTGGAGGTGCAGAAAGAATAGAATTGTGTGCTAATTTAGAGCTTGGGGGAACTACTCCTTCAGCAGCAGCAATATGTATGGCAAGAGAGGTTTTAGAGATAGATTTGTTTGTCTTAATCAGACCAAGAGCCGCCAACTTTTGTTATTCAGAATTAGAAATGGAAGAAATTCTGCAGGATATAGAGTTTTGTAAACAAGTAGGATGTGAAGGAATAGTAATCGGTGCATTAACCGAAGAGGGGAATATTGATGTTAAAAAAACTAAAAAAATGGTTGAAGCAGCAAGACCTATGAAGGTTACCTTTCATAGAGCTTTCGATCAAGTGAATGATCCTTTAAAAGCATTGCAAAAAGTTATTGATTGTGGTTGCGATAGGCTACTCACATCAGGAACAAAAGAAACGGTTAAAGAAGGACTAGAAATTTTAAAATCCTTAGTTAAGAATGGAAATGATAAAATAACGATTCTTCCAGGAGGAGGTTTAGATTCGGTTTCAGCGTTACAGCTTTATTCTTTAGGGCTAAGAGAATTTCATCTATCAGCAACAAATAATAAACAATCTCCACCCAGAGTTACACAAATTGATATAATTGAAAATTTTATTGAAAATTTTGAAGAGTTATAGCTATTTCTTAGCATTTTTATTGGTGCTGTGCGCTTTCTACTTTGCTAACACTACTAATGCCAGACATACAAAAGACAAAGAAATAAGTAGCTGGAAGTTTAAGTGTCAAGAACAATGGTTTGACGCCTCTGTTCCTGGAAATATTGTATCCGATTTACTTTCTAATAACCTTATAAAAGACCCGTATTTTGGAACAAATGAAGATTCAATACAGTGGGTTTTTAATCGGAACTGGACTTATCAAAGCTCTTTTTATTTAGGACAATCTAGAAATCAGGAACTTGTTTTTGAAGGGTTAGATACATACGCTTCCATTTTTATTAATGACTCTTTGGTTTTGAAAACGGATAATATGTTCCGTAAATGGATTTTAGATGTTTCTAACTTAGAAAGAAAAAAGAAACATCTTTTAAAAGTAGTATTTGTAAACGTTTTTGAAAAAGAGCAAACTAAAATTGAAAATCTTGGCTACGAACTGCCTGGAGGATCAAGAGTACATACTCGAAAAGCAGGCTTTCATTATGGATGGGACTGGGGAGCAAAAATAACAACTGCAGGAATTTGGAAAAAAGTTAAAATCAATAGTTGGAATGACGCTAAGATTAGAAATTTTGGAATATTTCAATAATAATTAAGCAAAAAAAAAGCCGTAATAATTGATTCTATAGATTAACATTTCGAATGTGATGTAAATTATTTATTTTAAAAAAACGACTCTACATTCTCTTATTTTTTAGAAAAAGGAAAGCAAGAAATTTCTATACCATTAACCATAAATAAACCCAAAAAATGGTGGCCAAACGGGCATGGCAGCCAATTTTTATATTCATTCTCTCTTACATTGACTAAAAATAATAATGTATTAGATCAAGTAGAAAAGAAGATTGGACTCAGGACTGTAGAGTTAGTAAATGAAAAAGATTCGCTTGGTACTACTTTTTATTTCAAGATAAATGGTAAGCCTATTTTTATGAAAGGAGCCAATTATATCCCTCAAGATCATATGCAAAATAAAGTAAGCAGACAAGATTACTTGCGCTTATTAAACGATGCTAAAATATCGAACATGAACATGCTTCGTGTTTGGGGAGGAGGGATTTATGAAAATGACATATTTTATGACATTTGCGATTCTTTAGGAATTTTAGTTTGGCAAGATTTTATGTTTGCATGTGCTATGTACCCTAGTGATAGTCTATTCTTATCAAATGTAAAGCAAGAAGCAATTGAAAATGTAAAACGTTTAAATCATCATCCTAGCATTGTTTTATGGTGTGGAAATAATGAGAATAGCGAAGGCTGGCAAAGATGGGGTTGGCAAGATGGTTTTGATATTTCTCAGAAAGAAGAAATTGAAAAAGGATACAATATTCTTTTTAAACATATACTAACAGAAGTAGTCGATAAATACACCAGAACTCCATATTGGGAAAGTTCTCCTAGCCTAGGTAGAGGCGACCCTAAACATCAATACGAAGGAGATTCTCATTATTGGGGAGTTTGGCATGATGCAGAACCTTTCGAAAATTTTATAAATAAAGTGCCACGTTTTATGAGTGAGTTTGGCTTTCAATCTTTTCCGTCCATGGAAACAATAGCCACTTTTTGCGACTCCTCTCAGTTTGATATTAATAGCCCTAGTATGAGGTCGCATCAAAAACACCCTAGAGGTAATGCCTTAATTTTAGAATATATAGAAAGAGAATACCCTATTCCATCTTCTTTTGAAAAATTAGTTTATTTGTCACAAATAGTACAATCCCAAGGAATTAGAATGGGATTGGAAGCACACAGATATAACCAGCCTTATTGTATGGGAACTCTATACTGGCAATACAACGATTGTTGGCCAGTCGCTTCTTGGAGTAGTAGAGATTATTATGGTAATTGGAAAGCTTTAAATTATGCAGTTAAACAGGCATTTAGTCCTCTAACTCTTTCTATTTCTCAAAAAGCAAACAACTCTTATGAAATTTGGGGAGTTTCTGAAATTCAAAATAATATAATTGACTCATTAATAGTTGAGGTTTACAGCTTAGATGGACATTTAGTATTTTCCAAAAATCAACTTGTTGAAGTGCAAAAAAATACGTCAACATTATTAATAAAAGATTTGACAATTCTAACGCCGAACACTTTCATTATAGCTAGATTAAAAAAGAATGATATTAAATCTCATTTTCAATTTACTTCAAAGCCAAAGAATATAATTTTGAGTAAGCCAAATATTAAGTTTAAATGGGAAGGGAACAAACTTTTTTTACAAACTGATATTCCCGCCTTTCACGTTTATTTACACGGGTTAGATGGGCATTTTTCCAACAATTTTTTAACCTTAATGCCTGGTAAAAATTATGTAGTTGATTTTGGCGGAGATTTAAGCCAAAAAAATAAATTATTAATTTGGTCACTTTATAACATATATTAAAATGAGTAATAGAAGAAACTTTATTAAAGGAACAGTTTTGGGAACTTTAGGAACATTATTGTTGCCTAGACTAACTAATTTAAAAGGGTCTAAAAAAAACACCAACTCTCAAAAAGGCCTTCCCATAGTTATTTCTACCTGGAACCATGGTTTAGCTGCAAACGAAGCGGCAATGCAGGTTTTGCAAAATGAAGGGATAGCCATTGATGCAGTTGAAAAAGGTGCAATGGTGCCAGAAGCTGATCCGGAATCGTCATCGGTAGGTTACGGCGGTCTTCCCGATAGAGACGGACATGTAACTTTAGACGCATGTATTATGGACCATAATGGCAACTGTGGAGCAGTTTCTTTTTTAGAGAATATTAAACATCCAATATCTGTTGCAAGGAAAGTTATGGATGAAACTCCGCATGTAATGTTATCTGGAAAAGGAGCTTTAGACTTTGCTTTATCAAAAGGATTTAAAAAAGAAAATTTATTAACCGAAAAAGCAAAAAAAAGTTGGCAAGAATGGAAGATTGATTCTAAATACAAGCCCATTGTAAATGTAGAAAATCACGATACAATCGGTTTGTTAGCGATAGATAAAAATGGCGATATTTCTGGCGCTTGCACTACCTCTGGTCTATCTTGGAAAATGCACGGAAGAGTAGGTGATTCGCCAATAATTGGCGCTGGTATGTTTGTAGATAATGAAGTAGGAGGATGCTGTGCCACAGGAATGGGCGAAGCAGTAATGAAGACTTTAGGCTCATTTTTGGTAGTTGAATTAATGCGTCAAGGGGCTAGTCCTCAAGAAGCTTGTGAGCAAGCAATAGAAAGGATAACTAAAAATCAAAAATATAAAGATATGCAGATTGGTTATTTAGCCATAAATAAAAAAGGGGAACATGGCGCTTATGCTGTTCATCCATGGTTTAATTATGCGCTACATCAAAATGGTAAAAATGAATTAATTGATTCTCCATCATTCTTAAAATAATGTCTAGAATAGGATTGCTTTTTTTTGCTTGTTTTTTTGTCTCTTGCTCCTCAAAGCAAAACTTAAAAGAGATAAATATCATCCCTAAACCCCAATATTTAACCATAAATGAAGGATATTTTCTTTTTAATAATAATACCGTTTGGGAAATCGACTCCATCTTTTTTAGGGAGGTAGATTATTTTAAGTCCGTTGTAAAGTTTAAAAAGCGAGGGAAGCAAAATGTAGTTGTCATAAAAATGGACACTTCTTTGAAAAAAGAAGAGTACTTGTTAAGTATTACTTCGGAAACACTTGAAATAAAGGCATCAACAAAACAAGGAATGATGCATGCTATCCAAACAATACGTCAAATAACGATGCTAAATCCCTCTTATGCTCCAAGCCTTACAATAAACGATTTTCCAGCTTTTCAGTGGAGAGGCATGCTTCTAGATTGTAGCCGTCATTTTATGGACAAAGAATTTGTAAAACGTTATATTGACTTGTTAGCACTTCATAAAATGAATGTATTTCATTGGCATATAACCGAAGACCAAGGATGGAGAATTGCTATTGATAGCTTCCCTAGGTTAACAGAAGTAGGAGCGTGGAGAATAGAAAAAAACGGCACTAAATATGGAGGGTTTTACTCTAAGGATGAGATTAAGGAAATTGTAGATTACGCTAGTCAAAGACACATTTTGGTTGTCCCAGAAATTGAGCTTCCAGGCCATTGTCAAGCAGCGCTCTCTGCATACCCTCACTTATCTTGCACTGGAGATTCTATTCCAGTCCAAACCGATTGGGGAGTATTCAAAGACATATACTGTGCCGGTAACGACACTGTGTTTACATTTTTAGAATCGGTATTTGATCAGATTATAGATATTTTTCCCTCCCCTTATATTCATATTGGAGGCGATGAAGTGCCAACCTTTAGATGGGAAAATTGTTCTAAATGTCAGTCAAGAATAGTTGAAGAAGGACTAAAAAACGAACACGAACTTCAAAGTTATTTTATAAATAGAGTTGCTACTTATTTAAAGCAAAAAAATAAGGTAATTATTGGTTGGGACGAAGTCTCCGAGGGCGATATAACTAAAGATGCAATCATTCAAGTTTGGAGAGGTATTGAGTATGGCAAACAAGCTGTTGAAAAAGGACATAATCTAATAATGTCTCCTACTTCTCATTGCTATTTCGACTACGATCTTAATGCAATAAATTTAGAGAAAGTATATAGTTTTGACCCTATCCCATCTAAGGAATTTGACAATAAGGTTTTAGGAGCAGAATGTAATATGTGGTCTGAAAGAGCACCTCAAGAACTAGTTGATTCAAAAGTTTTTCCCAGAATTTTAGCAATGAGTGAAGTTTTGTGGCATTATAAAGAAAAAGACTATTCAGATTTTTATGAAAGAGTACAAAAACATTATTCATTACTCGATTTTTATGGAGTAGAATATGGATATGAAGCGACACCAATCTCCTCAACTGTTTCATCTGAAAATAATGGATTTAAATTAGAGCTTATTCCTTCAAATAAAAATATTTCAATTAGATATAGATTAGAAAATCAAAAATGGCAAGATTACAATCGCCCTCTTTTTATTAAAAAAACATCAACGGTTGAAGCAAAAGGTCTAAAAAACAACAAAGAATACGGTTATTTAAAAACCGAATTATTCAAAACAAAATCGACTTTTTGCACAGTTGAATACAAAAATCTTTTTCATGAAAATTATCAAGCCAACTCTTTTGCTACTCTAACTGATGGTCAAGTCGGAAGTAATGATAATTTTAGAGATGGAAAGTGGCAAGGATTTTATGGTAAAAATTTGGAGGTTGTGATTGACTTACAAAAAAAAGAAAGACTCAATAATTTTAGTATTGGGTTTTTTCAATATAATTTGTCGTGGATTTTACTACCCAAGCATGTGTCAATTTCAATATCCGATGATGGTGTTAATTTTGGACAAGTAAAACAATTGACCCATAATGTTTCGGATAAAAAAGAAGGAATGTTTAAACACATTATTAGCTCTGATTTCAATTTTAAAACAAGATATGTTAAAGTTAAAGCAGAAAATTATGGCATTCTTCCTGATTGGCATCCTGCAGCAGGAGTTTCTGCTTGGTTATTTGTAGATGAGATAATGATTCAATAAATTTGCAAGGATGAAAAAAGTGAGTGCAGGAATAGATATTGGAGGAACAAATACAGTATTCGGATGGGTAGAACCAAACGGAGATTTTATTTGGAAAGGAAAAATAAAAACAAAAGACTATAAGCAGCCTGAAAATCTTGTTTCAGAAGTGTCCAGTCAATTATTAGATAACTTAGGAAATAACGAAGCTATTGGAGTAGGAATAGGTGCTCCCAACGGTAATTATTATAATGGTACAATTGAATTTGCACCTAATTTAGATTGGAAAGGAGTTGTTGGACTAAAAGAATTATTTAACCAACATTTCGATTTGCCGGTTTTAGTAACTAACGATGCTAATGCAGCAGCACTTGGCGAAATGATTTACGGAGGTGCAAAAGGGGTAAATAATTTTATTACAGTAACATTAGGTACTGGTCTTGGAAGCGGAATTGTAAGTAATGGAAACTTAATTTATGGCCACGATGCTTTTGCAGGAGAGTTAGGTCACACCATTGTTGAACCAGGAGGGAGACAATGTGGTTGCGGTAGAAAAGGATGCCTGGAAACATATGCTTCAGCAACAGGAATTAGTAAAACTGCATTTGAATTAACTCAAAAACACATGACTTCCGAGCAGGTTGCTATTGCCGCTAATAATGGAGAAAAATGGGCATTAGAAGCATTTGATAAAACAGCTAAAATTTTAGGCTTTGCATTATCTAACGCTGTTGCTATTACTAGCCCAAGAATTATATTTTTATTTGGAGGATTAGCTCAATCTGGGGCTTTAATTTTTGATTCTACTAAAAAATATATGGAAGAAAACCTACTTGAGATTTATAAAAATAAAGTCCAAATTTTACCATCGGCCTTACAAGGTGTAGATGCTGCTATTTTAGGCGCAAGTGCTTTGGTCTGGAAAGAAATATCATAATGAATAAATACCTTTTACTAATAGTAATTTTTATTGGCGCTTGTCAACCAATACAAAAGCCATTAGTCGAATGGGTAAATCCGTTTATAGGCACGGGTGGTCACGGACATACTTACCCTGGCTCGAGCTCTCCTTTCGGCATGGTGCAATTGAGTCCCGACACAAGATTAGAAGGCTGGGATGGTTGTGGAGGCTATCACTATTCAGACTCTCTTATTTACGGATTTTCTCATACCCATTTAAGCGGAACAGGAGTGTCTGATTATGCAGATATTTTACTTATGCCTAAAAGTAGAGATATCGTTTTTAACAATGGAGCAAATGGAAAAAAAGGATATAGATCTTCATTTAGTCATAACAACGAAAGTGCAGAGGCCGGTTATTATCAAGTATTTTTGCAAAATGAAAATATAAATGTAGAACTCACAGCAACCCCTAGAGTAGGAGTGCATAAATACACTTTTGAAAAAGGCGATAGTGCAAAATTAATTATAGATCTTCAACACAGAGATAAAATTTTAGAGGCAAACCTTGAAATAGTTGATAGTGTAACACTTAAAGGATTTCGCTACTCTTCCCAATGGGCTGAAGATCAGAGAGTTCATTTTTATTTAAAACTTTCTTACCCGTTCCAAAAATTAAGTTTTAATAACGATAGCTTAATTGCCGGTTTAGAGTTTGGAGAATTACAAGAGCCATTAATCGTTAAAGTTGGCTTATCTCCTGTTGATGCTCTTGGAGCCCAACAAAATTTGAATACTGAAGTACCTCATTGGGATTTTCAATTAGTGAGGCAAGAGGTCCAAAATGAATGGGAAAAAGAGCTTTCAAAAATAAAGGTGGAAGGACGTTCTGATGAGCAAAAAACTATTTTTTATACTGCCCTATATCATAGTATGCTCAATCCAAATCTTTATACTGATGTCGATGGAAGATATAGAGGGATGGATTTAGAAATACATCAAGATACTAGCGATAATCAATATACTATATTTTCTCTTTGGGATACTTTTAGAGCCACCCATCCACTTTTTACCATCATTGATCAGAAAAGAACAAATTCTTTTATTAGAACTTTACTTCGACAGTACCAACAAGGCGGGAAATTGCCAATTTGGGAGTTAGCAGGAAATTATACTAACTGTATGATTGGATACCATTCCATTCCGGTAATTGTAGATGCTTATGTTAAAGGTATAAGGGAGTTTGATATCGATTTGGCTTTACAAGCCATGATGCACAGTGCCCTACTGGATGAAGATGGCTTAAATTACTATAAAGAAAAAGGTTTTATTGCCGCTAGCGATGAACCCGAATCTGTTTCTAAAACACTAGAGTATGCTTATGACGACTGGTGTATTGCTGTAATGGCAGACTCTTTAAATAAAAAAGACTTTGCTCAACAATTTTATAATAGGGCTCAATATTATAAAAACTTGTATGATCCCCAGACTGGTTTTTTGAGAGCTAAAGTAAACAACAGGTGGTTTGGTCCATTTTTTGCTGAAGAAGTTAACTTTAATTATACCGAAGCCAATGCTTGGCAATATTCTTTATTTGTTCCTCAGGATATTGAAGGCCACATTGAATTAATGGGCGGTAAAGAAAATTATAGCAAACATTTAGATAAAATGTTTAGCGCCAACAGTTCTACAAGTGGAAGAGAACAAGTAGATATCACAGGGCTTATTGGGCAATATGCACATGGAAATGAGCCAAGCCATCATATGGCTTATTTATATAATTACGTTAATCAACCTTGGAAAACACAATCGAGAGTTCGCCAAATTATGGAAGAACAATACAAAAACGCACCTGACGGATTATCTGGGAATGAAGATTGTGGACAAATGTCTTCCTGGTTTGTTTTAAGTTCGATGGGGTTTTATTCTGTAACTCCAGGTTTAGACTACTATGCAATAGGCACTCCACTTTTTGATCAAGTTCAAATTGAGTTAGAAAATGGAAATTATTTTGAAATAGAAGCCAAAAATTTATCCCCAATAAATAAATTCATACAGTCGGCTTCATTAAATGGAGAAGCTTTTAATGACACCTATCTAATGCATAAAGATATCATGAAAGGAGGTAAGTTAGTTTTTCAAATGGGCTACCAAGAAAAGAAATGGGGATTAGAAAGTCAGCCACCATCTTATATTAATAGCAATAGCATTGTGCCTGTTCCTTATTTTGAAGCAATTAGCGAAACTTTTACCGATAGTTTACTTATTTCTATTGATAGTCCAGTCGAAGGAGTTATTCGGTATACTACTGATGAAAGCGAACCTGATCAAAACAGTCCTATCTATAAAAACACTATAGTAGCAACTAATGATATTACTATAAAGTCTAAACTTTTTTTAGCTGGTAAAGCAAGCTCTACTATATCTTCTTCTTTTTTTAAAATAGATGGGTCGAAATCAATAAGTATTGAAAGTAAATATGCTAACCAGTATTCGGCTGCAGGAGATAAAACATTGATTGATCATTTACGAGGGTCAGGAAGCTATAGAACCGGAAGATGGCAAGGCTATAGAGAAGATTTAAAAGCTACAGTTAATCTAGGAAGTAAAAAAACAATTAATCAACTTTCTATAGGCTTTCTACAAGATATTAAATCGTGGATTTTTTATCCTAAAGAGGTCTGTTTTTATGTTTCAACTGATGGAGTTAACTTCAAGGAAATAGCGGTTGTTAAAAACACTTTCCCTGACAGCCAATACGGATCGTTTCACAAAGAATTTAGCGTCGATTTAAAGGAGGTAAAAGCTCAATATATCAAAGTAGAAGCCAAAAATTACGGAAAGTGCCCTGATTGGCATTTAGGCGCAGGAGGAACCACTTGGCTTTTTACAGATGAGATTGTTATAAAATAATAAGCTTAACATTTATTTTATCAAGGCTTAACTTTTAATTTTTGCTAATTAATTAGGTTTGTTTTAATTAATAAAGTGAAAAAATGTATTGGAAAGACGAACTTGACGCTATTTATCAGAAAAACCAGTTTGGCATAAATTTATGGTATAAATTGGTCGGTAACCAAGTAGAATTATTACTTAAAAGCAATAAAAGAATTGTAGGGTCAGTAATTCAAATATTAGATACCGAAGAGGGTTTAAAAATTGAGTTTAAAGCATCTGGAACAGACAATGAAAATCAAGAAAACACAGTATTTTCTACAAAAGAGATAAAGTATATTGATCCATATTTGAAATAATCAATAAACAATTATTTTTTGGAAATAAACTTGGTTTATTAAAGTGATCTCCGAAAGGTATACTCCTTTTTTTAAAAAAGATAAATCAAGGGTATTTATATCTTTTAAATCTGTACGATGAACAATTTTCCCGTCTATAGACCTAATTTTAATGTGCTTAAATCCATTAAAATTAGCGCTCCATTCCATAGTTATAATTCCATTTGTAGGATTAGGATACAAATTAAACGGATATTGAAAATACTCTTTTAATTGTTGGTTTATAATTGAAGGTCTGATTGCTGCAAATGAATATAAACCATTTATTGCTTCATTCCAATCTTCAACTGTTGCTGGAGCGTTCCACCTTAAACTATGTTCAGCAACTAATGGAGAATACATTTTTTTCATTTCTTCTATCTCATTCATCAAATTTGAAGTCGAAAAGTCGGAATTAATAAGTTGTATAAACCTATTACGGAATTCATTTTTAAATTGTTGGTTTTTTAACAAATTATGCATTAAAAAAGTTGACCACTCAGGAAAGTCTCGATTATAATTGTTGAGGTTAACAAAGTCATTCATTAAGTTATAATTTTCATAGCTAAAACATTCGTCACAGTCAGAAAAAATCCATTCCCATTTTCCTGATTTTTTTTGTCTCCAGTACTTAATATTATTGTTAGGCCAATCTGTATTAGAAAAAAACAACTCAGCGCAATTATAATCGATAAAGTTGGAAATATTTATTTGAGAACAAATATATTTATAGTTAGCTGTTTGTTTTAAATCGTTGTTTAGAATAAAGTCTTGCAATTCTAAGTAATTTTCATTGCTTCCTTTTTCTACTTCTGCATTAGAAGTCAAATAGTCAATTTCTTGCTCTTCAATATTTCTATAATCAGAAATGTAATGTTCATCAGTCCGTTCAGAAAAGTGGTGGATTCCCCAATATTCTCCATTAAGAAATACAATTACCGGAAATGATGCTGGATGTTCAAAGTTTAAATTTGAACTTACCTTTTGAGCTAACTCGTTTTTAAATAAAGTATTTTTCCAATCATTACTGCTTGCTGATCTTAGTATAATTCTTTTAAATGTAGTTTGCTTCTTTTGATCAAAAAACCCAAAATTAAAACGTTCAGCGCCATAGCTTGTTCTGGCATATAGTTGCATTGATTTTTGTGGAATAGTTCTGCCTTTATTTCCGTTTAAACGTATTCCAATAGCCTGGTGATGTAAAAGATTTCCATCTTTTGAGAAAAATTCGAAGTTAGCATCTCGCTCCCAATTTCTTCCTTTTTGCCTAAAATTGGTATTATTTCCTTGCACATAAATTCCGGTCTCATTACTAAATAAATTTATTGAATCTGAAATGATTGAAACAATAGGTATATTATAATTTTTATTTTCCCAAACGAAATAGCTTTTAGTAAATATATCGCTTATTGGTTCTCCGTTTAAATAGGCAATCACTTTTAAAATATGTCCTTTATTTACGTCTCCTCTTGGTTCAGTCCAGCTAATTGCAGTAGAAATAGAAGAAAAATTATTTTTTTGATTATTTAACGGATTTAAAAGGATGCTATTTTTATACTCAAAACTATTTGAGTTTGGATCGCTACCGTCCTTGGTATAAAATATTTTTGCCTCACTATAAGTTGGCGTTATGATTAGTCTTAAAGAGTCTTGATAAATTCCGGCTTGTTTAGAAAATTGAATGTCAGTAAAAGCAGACTCTATTTCTTGATTTGGTAAGGATGGGCTTGAAGAAGTTAGTTTTCCGAAAAAATCGCTTCCATCAGGATATCTACCAAATGATTGATTTTCTAAAAGAGTAATTGCAGGAAAATAATCTATAATTTTTTTACTTTCATTGCTTAAATAAATCACTTCTCCTTCGCTTTTAATTTTAAAATTAGTTTGTAATGAATTGACTAAAGGCAGAGCGTTGTTACTTGCATATATTAGCAAAAAATCTTTCGGACTAATAGATACATTAGGAAACTGCCATTTGAGTAAGTTACTCTCGTCATCAGACATGTAGAATCCCGATAGAGAGATGGTGTCTAAGCTTGGGTTATAAATTTCTATCCAATCGCTGTTTTCACTAGAATTTTTGGAGACTATTTCATTAATAACAATCGACTGTGAATAGCTTATTAAGCTAAGAATTATGAAGAAGAAAAATATATAATTTTTCATCTATTTAATAATAAGCCCGATTTTAAATACTAAAAGATCGATACTTATTTTTTCCGTATGAAAGATTTCTTGCTGACTATCGAGCTGGTTTAGTTCTGTTTTTTGCATTACATAGTTTATAGAGCTAGAAAAAGACCATTTTTCATTTATCTCATATTGATATCCTATTCCAGGAGAGAAGTAGGTTCCACCTTTGAAATTAGTAGTTAGAGAGTTGTTGAAATTAGCGTTTTCTCCCCTTGATTTTCCTATTGACATTTCAAAAAAGTATCCTCTAGATGTGTTTTTTCTATTTCCTTTTATATACGCATAGAAAGGGGTGAAATTTTCGAATTCTAACGAAATATAGCCTACCCCTGCTCCAATTTGTACATAAGGGCTTAATTCTTTACTGACTTTTATATTTGCAATTGATCCGGATTTTAAAATTGGAAAATTTTTACTTAACTGAATACCTCTTACTGCTCCTATCTCTAATTGAGATATCAGATTTGATGTTTGACCATTACTAAAGTAAAAGCAAAAAATTAATGCAATAGAACTAAGAAATTTCATTTTTAAATTTTTAAGCACACATTTTTAGGCTCTGTAAAAAATTCGAGCGATTTAAATCCGCCTTCTCTTCCAACTCCAGAGTCTTTCATGCCTCCAAATGGAATTCTTAAATCTCTCATCATCCATGTATTTATCCAGATAATTCCTGAGTCAATTTTTGAGGCTACTCTATGCCCTTTACTAATGTCTTGGGTAAATATACTGGCTGCAAGTCCGTATCTAGTGCTATTAGCAATAGCAACAGCCTCTTGCTCGTTTTCGAATGGCATAATAGTAACCACAGGACCAAATATTTCTTCCTGATTAGTCTCGCAATCAGCACTCAAACCCTCTATTATTGTTGGAGCAATGTAATACCCTCCCTTAAGTTCACCATCTAAAATTATTCTATGACCTCCACATAATATTTTCCCGCCTTCTTTTTTAGCAAGATCAATTTTTTCTAAAATTTTATTCATGTGAGATTTGGAAACAACTGCACCTAAATCGTTATTTTCTTTTGGGTCACCTACTTTTAACTCTTTTGTTTTTTGCAAAAAGGCAACTTTAAACTTCTCATAGATAGATTTTTCTACTAATAGCCTAGACCCACACAAACATATTTGTCCTTGATTTCTGAAGGATGCTTTTAAGGCTATATCTACTGCATCATCAAAATTAGCATCGCTAAAAATAATATTAGGATTTTTTCCTCCCAGTTCTAAAGAAAGTTTTTTAAACATAGGAGCAGCTACTTTCGCAATTTTAGCCCCTGTTATTGTTCCTCCAGTAAATGATATAACAGGAGTGTCAGGGTGAGCGCTAATAGCTTCTCCTACCTTATGACCTAACCCATGTACAATATTTAAAACTCCTTTTGGAAAATTAATTTCTTTACATACTTCGCTTAAAATAAAAGCGGTTAGAGGAGTTACTTCTGATGGTTTTGCAACAACTGTATTTCCTGCTGCTAAGGCAGGAGCAATTTTCCAAGTTAGAAGGTATATTGGCAAATTCCAGGGAGAGATACACCCAACTACCCCAATTGGCTCTCTTAGAGTATAATTAAATGCGTTACCATCCATTTCGTGTATTTGAGATGCAAAATGAAGGGATGCGCTAGCAAAAAATCGAAAATTTTCTGCGGCTCTTGGAATGTCGACTTGTTTTGCTAACCACTCAGGCTTTCCATTATCTTTACTTTCTGCTTTTACCATTTCATTAAAGCGGCTTTCTATTCCATCTGCTAAACGCATTAGATGATCGTGTCGCTCTTGTTTGCTTAGTTTACTCCAAAAAGGAAAGGCATTTTTTGCAGCTTTTACAGCTAAATCTACATCCTTATGGTCGCTGTCTGGAATATGAGAAAATACTTTTCCGTCTGTCGGACTTTCGTTTTCTAAAAAATCTTTAGACTGACTTTCAACTAGTTGGCCATCTATAAAATTGAGTAACTTAATCATCATTATTGTTATAAAGTTCCTGTTCTTCCGCCGTCTACCGGTACGTTTACACCGTTTATGTAGCCTGCAGCTGGCGAACATAAAAAAGCAATAGCATTAGCTACTTCTTCAGCTTTCCCAAATCTTTTTGCAGGAACCGAGCTTAACATGGCTTTAGCAATTTGCTCTTCACTAACATTTTGTGTTTGCGCTTTATTTGCAATTAGTGTTGTAAGTCGGTTAGTATGTGTAAAGCCTGGTAAAACGTTATTAACTGTAATACCATGAGGTCCTAATTCGTTAGCTAAAGTTTTTGCCCAACTTGCTACCGCTCCTCTAATAGTATTAGAAACACCCAGACCATTTATAGGAACCTTTACGGAAGTTGATAATACATTTATAATTCTGCCAAAGCAGCTATCTTTCATATTAGAAATAACAGCTTGACTTAATTTTTGGTTAGCGATTAAGTGCATTTGAAAAGCTGCAATAAATGCTTCAGGATTGGCTTGAGAAATGGAGCCCCCTGCTGGTCCTCCAGTATTATTAATTAAAATATGCACTTTTTTGTTTTTTATTTCTTTGGCTACAGAAGAGATAGCATTCTGACTACTAAAATCAGCGCTCATATAACTATGATTCTGATTATTAGATAAATCTAATTCTTTGAGAACTGCTTTTAATTTTTCTTCATTACGTGCTAGTAGGATAATATTGGCACCCATTTTAGCTAGTGCTATAGCGGTTGCTTTACCAATTCCTTGTGTGGATCCACACACTAATGCTGTTTTGCCGGATAAGTCTAAATTCATAGCTTCAAAAATAGCCAAATTTGTGTAAATTGCTGAACAAATCAAACGATTACTTATGTCATTCAAAGCACCTTTTAACTTAAGCAAATGGATCGAAGATAATAAAGATTTACTCAAACCTCCTGTTGGGAATAAGAATTTATATGTTGAAGCTGGTGATTTTATTGTTATGGTGGTTGGAGGTCCAAATGCCAGAAAAGACTATCATTATAACGAAACAGAAGAGCTGTTTTATCAGCTCAAGGGAAATATTATTGTTAAAATTCAGGACAAGGGTAAAGCAGTCGAAATTCCTATTAAGGAAGGAGAAATGTTTTTACTGCCAGCTAAAATTCCACATTCCCCGATTAGATCAGAAGGTTCTGTAGGCTTAGTTATTGAAAGAAAGAGAGGAGAAAATGATAAAGATGGTTTGATGTGGTTTTCCGATAAGGCTAATCATTTATTGTATGAGGAATACTTTCAATTAACAAATATTGAGAAAGACTTTTTTCCTGTTTTCAAACGCTTTTATTCTAACGAAAAACTCAGAACTTGTCCTGTTACAGGCGAAATAATGGACGTAGATGAAAGGTATATTTAGATTGATATTATGAGAATAAACGGACACGGACATATATTGCCTGAGCCTTCTCAGATTCCAAAATTCATGAAAGACAAAAAACTTTTTTGGATTGACGAGGATAAAAAGTTTATGAGGCAAGCAAACTGGTCGAGGCCAATTAGCGACCCTAGCTTTTTTGTAAAAGAGAAAATAGAGTGGATGAATCAGCATAAAATTGATCATAGCGTAATGTTATGTTTATCTCAACTTTATTGTAATGGTTGGAAAAAACAAGACTGCGTTGATGCTATTCGTTTTCAAAACGACTTTAACGCTTCTGTACAAAACGATTATTCGCAAATGTTTACTTGTGGTTTTGTGGTTCAGCCATTATATATGGATCATGCACTTAAAGAAATCGAGCGATGTGTTCTTCAACTCGGGCTGAAAGTTCTTTGTTTACCAACTCATTTTTTAAATAGTAAAGGAGAATGGTTATCTACCGCAGAATCTGATGTTGATCCTATATACGAATTAGCTAACAAATATGGATTAGCAGTTGAAATCCATCCTTATGATGGAGAAAAAATGGTGGCCTTAAAAAATCAATATTGGAGATTTCATTTAGTTTGGATGATGGCACAGTGCGCTGACACATTACATCTTTTTACTTTAAGAGATTTGCCAAATAAATATCCGAATATGCGAACTAGTTTCGCTCACGGTGGAATGTTAGGCATTGCTAATTATGGTAGAAGAATTCAGGGTTTTGATGGTCGTCCTGATATTTTTGAACAATTAGAAGATCCTAGAACAACATTAGGGCATAAAAATCTTTTTTTTGACACTTTAGTTCACGATTCTTACACCCTTGACTTACTCAAAAAGCGAGTTGGAGGAAGTCAAATTATAATGGGCTTAGACGACCCATACCCATTAGGAGAAATGGAAGGAGTTGGGACTTCATACCCTGGAAGAGCATTAGATTATGCGATTGAAATAGGCATAATTTCTGAAGATGAAGGAAAAGATATTTGGTGTAAAAACGTATTAGATTGGTTAGGCATGAAAAAGTCTGATTTTCTTTAAAGAAAGTTTATTTTTACAACTCATAAAATCAACTATTAATGAGCGACGCCATTAAACACGAATGCGGAATTGCGATGTTACGTCTTCGCAAACCTTTAGACTTTTACAAGGAAAAATATGGCTCTGCTCTTTATGGCCTTAATAAAATGTGTTTGCTCATGGAGAAGCAACATAACAGAGGGCAAGACGGAGCTGGTTTAGCCACTATTAAATTAGATGTTCCTGTAGGAAGCCGTTATATTTCGAGACACCGATCTAATGCTTCAAAACCGATCCAAGATTTATTTGATTATATCAATGCACGATTTGTTAATCTACAAGAAAACAATCCCGAAAAATTAAAGGATACCAAGTGGCTTCAAGAAAATGTTGCATTTACTGGTGAAGTTTTATTAGGTCATTTACGATACGGAACATATGGAGGAAATAGCATTGAACAATGCCACCCTTTTTTAAGACAAAATAATTGGAGAACTAGAAGTTTAGTTTTGGCGGGTAATTTTAATATGACTAACGTTGATGAGCTTTTTAATGAACTTGTTGACTTAGGTCAGCACCCTAAAGAAAAGGCAGATACAGTAACAATTTTAGAAAAAATAGGGCACTTTTTAGATGTAGAAAATGATCGAATTTATTACGATAATAAATCGGAGTATAGCCAAAAAGATATTTCGGTCAAAATAGCAGAAGATTTAGACGTTCAAAGTGTTTTAGTTAATTCTGCAAAACGATGGGATGGAGGATATGTGATGTGTGGTATGTTTGGTCATGGTGATTCTTTCGCTTTGCGTGACCCCTCCGGAATTCGACCTGCTTTTTATTATGCTGATGACGAAATAGTAGTAGTTGCATCTGAGCGCCCTGTTATCCAAACCGCATTTAATGTGCCTGCAGATGCAATTAAAGAAATTGATCCAGGTCACGCTCTTATCATTAAAAAAGACGGAAGTTATAGCATGAAGTCTATCACTACACAATTAGAGAAAAAATCTTGTTCTTTCGAACGCATTTATTTCTCTAGAGGAAACGATAAAGATATTTACCAAGAAAGAATGGAGTTAGGGAAAAGACTTTCCGTTCCTATTTTAAAAGCGGTAGACTACGATTTAAAAAATACGGTATTCTCTTTTATTCCTAATACTGCTGAAGTTTCTTTTTACGGAATGGTAAAAGGAATGGATCAATATTTAAATAAAGTAAAAACCGAAAAAATAATTGCTTTAGGAGATCATCCGGACCCTAAAAAGGTAGAAGAGATTTTATCTCTAAATACTAGAGCAGAAAAAATTGCTATTAAGGATGCCAAACTCCGTACTTTCATTACTCAAGACGATAGTAGAGACGATTTGGTAGCTCATGTTTACGACATCACTTACGGAACGGTTAGTAAAACTGACAACCTAGTAATGATAGACGATTCTATTGTTAGAGGGACAACTCTAAAGCAAAGTATTTTGAGAATTTTAGACCGTCTAGGCCCTAAAAAAATAATTATTGTTTCTTCTGCTCCTCAAATAAGATACCCAGACTGTTATGGTATTGATATGGCAAAGCTTGGCGATTTTATCGCTTTTCAGGCTGCTGTTTCATTGCTTAAAGAAAGTAATCAAGAACATATTCTCGATGAGGTTTATCAGAAATGTAAATTGCAAAAAAATACAGAACAAAACCAAACAGAAAACTTTGTAAAAGCAATCTATTCTCCTTTTAGTGCAGAGCAGATTTCGGCAAAAATATCAGAGCTTCTAACTCCTAAAGAGATTAATTCGGAAGTGGAAATTATCTATCAAAGTATTTCTAACCTACATTTGTCTTGCCCAGACCATACCGGCGATTGGTACTTTACAGGCAACTACCCTACACCAGGAGGAAATAAAGTAGTAAACAAAGCATTTATTAACTATATGGAAGGTAGAAACGAAAGGGCTTACTAATTAACCCTCTATATATTCCCAATCTTTTATCGGTTCAAATAACTTACATCCTTCTTTTACAGATGGATGTTTTAGTACAGACTCGACACTAACTTCTGGTATTTTATCGTCTTTAATTCCGTTTTTAACATATATGAAATTAAAGCCCTCTCCATCCAAAATTGAAAAAAAATTTGCAGAATTAGAGTTTATTCCGTCATCACTTCCTATTTCAACAAATGTTTTGTTAGTCATTCCAATTACAGAAAAAATAAATAATAATTTACCATCTTCTTCTTAAACAATAAAAAGCCCCAGCAATTTGCTAGGGCTTTTTATAATATTTATAAAAGGATGAAATTATCTTTTCTCGGTAGTATAAACCGTTCCTTTCCAGTAAAACTTAGTGTCTGATGCGCTACCAAATTGAGCTACTGCTAAATCGAATGCCGAGCCGAAAGAATGGCTTTCAATAACCGGAATTTCTTGACCTAAATAATTTATAGTAGTTAGTTTTTTATAAATAGTCATAGGGTCCGACTCTGCATTTAATAAGTCCTGAGCTGCTTGTTCTTCTGCAGTTAATGCTTTTGGCCTATTTGGAGCAATTGTCATTTCGTCTATCAGATGATTTGCGTTTGCATATTTGTCAATAATAAACATAGTATAACGAATATCCACAGAGATAGTGCGTTGTATATCGTTTTCAAAAGCAATATCTCCACTCATAGCTTCCCAGTTGCCATCAAAAGCAGTACCAATAAGCTCTCCGTAAGCATTTAAAACAGGGCTTCCAGAGTTTCCGCCAGTTATGTCGTTTCCACTAATAAAGTTAATTATAAGGTCTCCGTTTTCGTCTGCATACCTACCATAATCTTTAGCGGCATATAGTTCTTGTAATTTTTCTGGAACTATAAACTCATCGTTGGTAGGATCTTCTTTAGCCATAAGTCCGTCCATTGTAGTAACATAGTCGTAATGTACTGCATCGCCTGGAGCATAGTCGTTTACACTTCCGTAAGTTAAACGCATGGTAGAGTTTGCATTTGGATAGAATTTCTTATCTGGCATCATTTCTCTTAACCCTGCCACAAATAAACGTTCCCCATTAGAAAGATTTGCTCTTATCTCTCTTCTTTTAGGAGATATTTTAGCGACATAATCGTCGAATATTGAGTTAAACATTCTAACAGCATAATCTTTCTCTAGTTTAGCTATTGTAGGGTTTTCTAAAAACGTCCAAAATTTAGATTTATCTACAAATGGAGAAGTTTTATATACATATTCAGCAAACTTATTCCAATCTCCTTTTGTATACCAGTGAGTACGAACTTTTTCAAATGCGTCTGCTTGTTGACTTCTAGCAACATTCTCTTCGTATAAAGATAGTAAACCAGCAAATAAATCTTTATCTAATTCTTTATTGTAGTTTTTGAAATGATCGCGAGCCATATCTTTTAGCTTATTAATCGCTAACCTTCTTTCTTTTAAGTCTTCAGGCAAGTTTGCTATTGCATCTTGTATTTGATAAACAAAATAAAATACTTCAGGCCCTTGAAAAACAGCTTCGTTTAGGAACATTCTGTTTACATTTATTTTTTCGTTATCGTAAAACCCATCTGCTAATAAATTCAGTGCTTCGCCATATTTTTCTGTTCTTTGGGCATCACTATTTACCCAATTTGTAAAGGTATCTTCCAGTGCTTTCTTCTTTTCATATACTTTCATTGCTTTTAAACCTTTAGTTTGACCAATGAAGTATTTCCAGTAGTTAGCAGTTTGAGCATATTTAGCAGCATATTGGATACGAACTT
Organism: Cryomorphaceae bacterium; assembly: GCA_042091225.1. Taxonomy (GTDB): domain Bacteria; phylum Bacteroidota; class Bacteroidia; order Flavobacteriales; family UBA7312; genus JABAYQ01. The sequence continues at coordinate 22,514 of JBELHW010000002.1, forward strand.
TTTCTTTAGCATCCATATGCTTTTTCATGATAGAAAGTTTTCTATCCCTAATTTTTACAATGGTTGGATTTTTCTGATCAATAGCTTGTTTTACTCCGTATGATGAAAGGTATCTGTCAGTAGAGCCAGGAAATCCCATTATCATAGAAAAGTCTCCATCTTCTACTCCATCTAAAGAAATAGGGAAGTGGTGTCTTGGCACCATAGGTATATTATCTTCCGAAAATTCAGCAGGTTTGCCGTCAGGGCCTGCATATACTCTAAGGAGAGCAAAATCACCAGTATGGCGAGGCCACATCCAGTTGTCGGTATCACCGCCATATTTTCCTATTGAAGATGGAGGAGCCCCAACTAAACGAACATCGGTAAATGTTTCGTAAACCATTAAATAAAAATCGTTTCCGCCAAAGAACCCTTTTACCCTAGCATTATAGTGGGTGTCTTGAGTAGCTTCTGTTACTATTTCTGCAAAAATCTTACGACTTGCTGACGCTCTTTTGTCGTCTGCAACTGTATCTAAAGCGGAATTTATACGTTCGCTTACATCCTCCATTCGAACTAAAAAAGAGGCAGTTAGGCCTTCATTAGGAATTTCTTCGCTCCTATCCATTGCCCAAAAGCCATCAGATAAATAGTCGTTGTTGACCGAACTATGGTCTTGAATTACATTATATGCACAGTGGTGATTAGTAAGCATTAATCCTTGACTAGATATCATTTCGGCAGTACAAAAACCACCCAATGAAACTACAGCGTCTTTTAATGAAGAATTATTGACATCGTAAATGTCAGCAGCAGTAAGCTGCAATCCTAATGCTTGCATGTCAGCTTCATTATCTTGTAATAATAAAGGTAACCACATTCCCTCGTCAGCTTTTACAGATGAGAAAGTTAAAGTCATCGCCATAAGGACGATTGAAAATTTATTTATCATTTCGGTTATGTTTTAAAAATTGATTTGGTGCAAATTATAAAAAAATCATTGAATTGCGGCTTGCATTTGTCGATTTTTAATCGACTGTTCGATACCATCCCACAATGCAATTCTGGCTTGTAAAGATTTTATGGCTATTTGCTTCACTTCTTCCCATTTCTTATCGTCTTCTCCACATAATTCTTCCATCATTTCCATTGCCATAGGAGTATGGGTTTCTTCGTCTAGTTCGATATGTCTATCAAGATAATATCTAAATGCATCTAGCTTATTTGGAAAATTTTTATCTAAGTCATTAACAATTGCTCTAAACATATCTGGGATAAGGTCTTCCCTTCCGAATGTAAAAGCGGCACCAATTTCGTGTAAGTTGCCACGATGAATAATTTCGAATGTAGATCGAACAAAAGTAAGTGTATATTCTTCTAAATTTTCTACGTTAAATTTTAGTAATTCTTTATGGGAATAGCCTTTTAGTAGCCTAGAAATTAGTCGCTGTACTTGCTCCGTGTTAGCACCACATTGCTCCATTGCTTGTAAATACATTTCGTAATGACTTGAAGGATTGCCGTGTATGTCTGTATCGCTTTCTTCCTCTAAAACAATTTCGTTTATTAATCTTCTCGTTCTTGGATTTCCTATAGGCATCCATGGGGCGTTTGTACTAGTTAGTCCGAACTGTAAAGCTTTTAAAAGTGCCATAAAGTCCCATACAGCAAAAACGTGTTGCTCCATCAAAACATTAAGATCATCAATATGTTGTAGCTGGTGGTAAACAGGGTGCTTTAAAAGCAACTTTCTAAGAGGCTCAACGGCATTTTTTATTTCTTCTATTCTGGTATTCATTTGCGTTTGAAAATTGGTACGGAAGAACAAGCTTCACCATACATTACACTTTTTGCAATAGGGATTAGCTTAGTGGTAATTAGTGCATAAGCATGATCACATACTTCCAAATTACTACATCCTTTTATTATTACTCTTTGATTACGGTAATTTTCGAAGTTTATTTGATTAATCGCATTATCAAATAATATTGTTTCAAGCGTGTTTAGTTTTCCTTTTACTATTGTTGAAGCATATGGGCTGAGGTAAGATGAGATTAGCATATAAGCCCAAACAGGGATAATTGCTTCAACGCTACATTCAACAGCAACATGTTGGTTTTTATACTGACTCCAGTCGTGGGTTTTTGCGGATTCTCTAAAATCTTTTTCTTTTAAAAACATTTCCTCAAAAAGCCATGTTTTCACGTCGAACAATACCCTTTTACCCTTTGGGAAATACTCTTCTAAATCAATAGTTTGAAGGCCACTATTCGCTACTTTATTGACAATTTCGCCGCTCATACTACATCATTCCTAATTCGAGCTTTGCTTCTTCGCTCATCATGTCTTTGTCCCATGCAGGCTCAAATGTGATGTTTACTTTAACGTTTTTGACCTCTTGCAAAACTTTTACTTTTTCTTCTACTTCTACTGGTAAGGTTTCGGCAACAGGACAATTTGGAGAAGTAAGAGTCATTTCTATTTCGACATCACAATCTTCACTTACTTGAATATCGTAAATTAGACCTAGTTCATAAATATTTACTGGAATTTCGGGGTCATAAATTTCACATATTTTTTCAACCACTAATTCTCCAATCTTTTGTAATTCAGCCTCTGTTTTCATAATTATTTATTTTTTGCCAAAAAGGCATAAGCGTATATTTTCATTTGTTTTACCATGCTTAACAATCCGTTTGCTCTTGTGGGAGAAAGTTGGTCTTTAAGTCCAATTTGATCAATAAAAGAAGTGTCAGCATCTACAATTTCTTGTGGACTTTGATTAGAGAAAGCACGAACTAAAAGACCTATAATTCCTTTTGTCATAATAGCATCACTATCTGCTGTAAATACTACTTTTTCTTTTTCTAACTGAGCATGTAGCCATACTCTAGATTGACAACCATTGATAATATTATCGGTTGTTTTATGTTTTTCATTAATTAATGGTAACGATTTTCCTAATTCGATTAGATGCTCGTATTTTTCCATCCATTCATCGAACATGTCGAATTCTTCAATAATTTCGTTTTGTATGTCTTTAATACTATTCATATTATTCTAGCATACTTTTTGCTTTTTTCAATCCTTTTACCAATATATCTATTTCCTCTTTTGTATTATAAACAGCAAACGATGCTCTAATTGTTCCGGGGATATTAAATTCGTCCATTACCGGTTGGGCACAGTGGTGTCCTGTACGAACTGCAATTCCTAATTTGTCAAGAATCATTCCTATATCATAAGGATGAATGTCATTAATCAAAAAAGAAACCGCACCAGCCTTTTGTTGTGCATTACCTATAAAACGCATACCTTCAATCGTTTGTAATTGCTGGTGGGCATAGTCTAGCAGTTCTTTTTCATATTTTTGAATATTGTCAATACCTATTTCATTAATCCAATCTATAGCTGCTTTTAACGCAATTCCTCCAGCGATATTTGGTGTTCCTGCTTCAAACTTGTGTGGTAAATCCGCATATGTTGTTTTTTCAAAACTAACAGTTGCAATCATTTCTCCGCCTCCTTGGTATGGAGGTAATTTTTTTAAAAGTTGTTCTTTACCGTAGAGGGCGCCAATTCCTGTTGGGCCATATACTTTATGTCCTGAAATACAATAGTAATCGGCGTCAATATCTTTTACATCAATAGAGCAATGTGGCCCTGCTTGTGCTCCGTCTACTAAAACATGAGCCTCAAATTCATGAGCTAAACGACACATTTCTTTAACCGGATTAATAGTTCCTAAAGCATTAGAAATATGATTTACCGCAACTATTCTAGTTTTAGAGTTTAATAGCCTTGCGTAAGCTTCCATGTCCAAAACACCATCTTTATCCATAGGAATTACTTTTAAAGTAGCACCACTATTTTGACAAGCCATTTGCCATGGAACAATATTTGAATGATGCTCCATTGCTGAAACTAGAACCTCTTCTCCTTTTTTTAATATTTGACTATATCCGTTCGCCACCAGATTTATTGCCTCAGTATTTCCTTTTGTAAATATAATTTCGTGAAGATGGGTAGCATTAAAATGTTTTCGAATTGTTTCTCTTGAAGCCTCATAAGCGTCTGTAGCTTGTTGACTTAAAAAGTGGACTCCTCTATGAATATTACTGTTTTGAATAGAGTAATAATAATCAATTGCATCAATTACTTGCTTGGGCTTATGCGTAGTTGCACCATTGTCCAAATAAACCAACTGGTGTCCATGCACTTTTTGATCTAAAGCTGGGAACTGAGCACGTATTTTGTCAATCGACACCATTACAATTCTATTGTTAATTCTACTCCTATTTTTTCAGCAATTATTAAATTCAACTTCTTTTTTAGCTCTTCAATTTTTATGTTACTTAACACATCGTTGGCAAAAGCATACATCAACATTGCTTGAGCTTCTTTTTTAGGGATTCCTCTAGCTCTTAAATAAAACAAAGCTTCGTCATCAAGTTGGCCAATAGTACATCCATGGCTACAAGCCACATCATCAGCGTAAATTTCAAGTTGTGGTTTTGTATCTATTGATGCATTATCTGTAAGTAATAAGTTATTATTGGACTGAAATGCATTTGTTTTTTGAGCATCTGGGTGTACCATTACTTTACCGTTAAACACTCCTTTAGCATTGAAGTCAAAAATGCCCTTATAAAGTTCATTGCTCTGGCAGTTAGACACTAGGTGATCGACCAAGGTGTGATGATCAACTAATTGATTTTCTGCAATGAGAGTAATTCCTCTCATGTTGCTTTCGCTGTGCTCTCCCTTCATAGAAAATGTCAGGTTGTTTCTTGTTATTTTGCCACCAAAGCTGAAAGTATCTACAGTACAGTTACAGTTTTTGTCCTGATTTACCCAAGTATTATCTACCAAAGAACAATTGAAGTTATCATTTTGAATTTTGTAGAAGTCTACAATTGCATTTTCTTTTACAACAATTTCTGTTACAGCATTAGTGAAAACTTCATTGTCACTAAAATTTTGATGCCTTTCTGTTATTTGTGCTTGGCCATTTTCTTCAACAATAATTAAAGAACGACTTTGCAAGAATAAAGGAGAAGAGTTTTTGCTAGCATACACAATTTGGAGAGGCTTATCTAAAACAATTCCTTTTGGAATGTAAACAAAAGCTCCTTCTTGTGCGAGTCCGTTATTTACACTAACAAAAGCATCTGATTGTTTTGGCAGGCAAGACCCCCAATATTTTTCAATAATATTCTTTTGTTTTTCATCAATATTTTTAAGACTACCTATATAGGCACCCTTAGCAGAAATAGTTGAAAGAGATTCTTGAAAAACGCCGTTTAAAAACACAATTAAATAACTATCCGTATTTTTTAAAATATATTCATTAATTTCTTCAATAGAAATAGTTGAATCGTTAGGTTTTAGATCAAACTCTTTTTTTAGTAGTGGTTGAAGGTTCGTATACTTCCACTCTTCATTTCGGATGGTTGGAAAGCCAGCTTGCTTAAACCTTTCCATATTTTCTTTTCTGTATTCTTGGAAGGTTAAATGATCAGATGACTGATCAAAGGAGGATATGAGTTTTTCTTTTAAATACACTGTTCTTCTACTTCTTTAATTATCCAGTCGTATCCTTTTTCTTCCAATTCAAAAGCCAATTCTTTTGTGCCTGATTTTACAATTTTACCATTATAAAGAACATGAACAAAGTCCGGCACTATATAGTCTAATAACCTTTGGTAATGAGTAATAACAATTGTTGCGTTTTCTGGTGTTCTTAGCTTATTTATTCCATTAGCGACAATTCTTAATGCATCAATATCTAGTCCAGAGTCTGTTTCATCAAGAATTGCCAATTTAGGTTCTAGTGTTGCTAATTGAAAAATTTCATTTCTTTTTTTCTCACCACCAGAAAAACCTTGATTTAAAGAGCGACTCAAAAATCCTTTTTTGATGTCTAGAAGTTCCATTTTTTCACGCATTAATTTCAATAATTCTCCAGCAGGCATTGGTTCTAGTCCTTTAGCTTTTCTGCTTTCGTTAATTGAAGTTTTGATGAAGTTTGAAACAGAAACTCCTGGAATTTCAACTGGATATTGAAAAGAAAGAAAAACACCAAGGTGAGCTCTTTCTTCCGGGCTTAACTCCATTATGCTAGTTCCTTCAAAATCAATTGAACCACTTTTCACTTCATACTCCTCTTTTCCAGCAATAACAGAGGAAAGGGTACTTTTTCCTGAACCATTAGGTCCCATTATAGCATGAATCTCCCCTTTATTTACCTCTAAATCGATGCCTTTAAGAATATCATTTTCCTCGACACCAGCTTTTAATCCTTTAATCTTTAACATATAATTTTTTTTATCCGACACTTCCTTCTAAAGAAATCGCTAATAATTTTTGTGCTTCTACCGCAAATTCCATTGGCAATTGGTTAAGTACATCTTTACAATAACCATTTACGATTAGAGCAATTGCTTCTTCTGTAGCAATACCTCTTTGATTACAATAGAAAATTTGATCTTCTCCAATTTTTGAAGTCGTTGCTTCATGCTCAACTTTAGCCGTTTTATTTTTAACTTCGATGTAAGGAAAAGTATGAGATCCGCATTTATCACCCATTAACAAAGAATCACATTGTGAAAAGTTTCTGGCATTTTCTGCACTTTTCATGATTTTAACTAAACCTCTGTATGAGCCTTCACTTTTTCCAGCACAAATACCTTTTGAAATAATGGTGCTTTTAGAGTTTTTGCCTATGTGAATCATTTTAGTCCCAGTGTCGGCTTGTTGTAGATTATTAGTTACTGCAACCGAATAAAATTCACCAACCGAAGACTCTCCTTTTAAAATGCAAGAGGGATATTTCCAGGTTACGGCAGAACCTGTTTCTACTTGTGTCCAAGAGATTTTAGCCCTATCGTGGCAAATACCTCTTTTAGTTACAAAGTTAAACACACCGCCAATTCCTTCTTCGTTTCCTGGATACCAATTCTGAACAGTAGAGTATTTAATTTCAGCATCATCTAAAGCAATTAGCTCAACAACAGCTGCGTGTAATTGATTTTCGTCTCTCATAGGGGCAGTACAGCCTTCGAGATAGCTCACATAGCTTCCTTGGTCAGCAACTAGAAGTGTTCTTTCAAACTGACCAGTTCCTGCTTCATTAATTCGGAAATATGTAGATAGCTCCATTGGGCACTTAACTCCTTTTGGAATGTAGCAGAACGAACCGTCTGTAAATACAGCTGAGTTAAGTGCAGAAAAGAAATTGTCTCCTGTAGGGACAACAGTACCTAAATACTTTTTAATAAGTTCAGGGTACTCTACTACTGCTTCGGTTATAGAACAAAAAATAATTCCTAATTCTAAAAGTTTGTCTTTAAAGCTGGTAGCAACAGAAACACTATCCATAACAAAATCTACAGCAACACCAGCAAGTCTTTTTTGTTCTTCTAATGAAATACCTAACTTTTCAAAAGTCCTTCTCATTTCAGGATCAAGATCATCTAAGCTTTCTAATTTTTTCTTCTGCTTGGGCGCAGCATAATATATAATGTCCTGATAATCAGGCTTTTTATAGCTTACATTTGCCCAGTCTGGCTCTTCCATTTTTTGCCAAATTTCAAAAGCTTTTAGCCTTTTTTCGAGCATCCATTGAGGCTCATTTTTTTTAGCCGAAATTAGCCTAACAATATCTTCGTTTAATCCTTTAGGGATTTTATCGCTTTCAATATCGGTAGTAAAGCCGTATTTATATTCAGCTCCAGTAACTTCTTGTAATATTTTATCTTCTTCTGTCAAATTTTCAAATTGTAAGAGTAATTAAATAGCAAAACTTTCTCCGCAGCCACAAGTGCGAGAAGCATTAGGGTTGTTAAATACAAACCCTTTTCCGTTTAAGCCACCTGAATATTCTAGTGTAGTGCCAATCAAATAAAAAAAACTTTTTTTGTTGACTACAATTTTGATTCCGTTATCTTCAAAAATTTTATCGTCTTCGTTTGTTTTTTTGTCAATTTTTAAGTCGTAAGATAATCCAGAACAACCTCCACTATTAACGCCAACGCGAATAAAGGCCTCTTTCGTATGACCCTCCTCCTTTATTAGAAGAAGAAGCTTGTCTTTTGCTTGCTCACTTACTTGTATCAAAATCCTGTTGTTGTATTAGACTGCAAAGGTAAGAAATTTATACGTTGAATATCTATTTATATATCACATAAAATATACATTAAATGATGTAAATTTGTCCTATGAGTATATTAGAAGATAAAAACCAACCAAAAACACCAATTTCTGATTTAGGAGAATTCAAATTGATAGAGCATATAACAAAAGGCTTTACATCTAAAAATAAAAATACTATTTATGGAGTTGGTGACGATTGCGCGGTTATTGACGTTGGTCAAAACTATCAACTTGTTAGCACAGATATGCTTATTGAAGGAGTCCATTTCGATTTAAGCTATACACCGTTAAAACATTTAGGCTATAAATTAGTTGCTGTTAATGTGTCTGATATCTGCGCTATGAATGGCCAAGCTCAACAAATAACAGTTAGTATTTCTATTTCAAATAGATTTACAGTTGAATCATTAGAAGAACTTTATTTGGGTATTAATCTTGCGTGTGAAGCATACAACGTGGATTTAGTTGGTGGAGACACAACATCTTCCTTGTCTGGAATTTGTATTTCTGTAACTGCAATCGGTCAGGTTGATAAAGATAAAATTGCTTACAGAAGCGGCGCTAAAGAAAACGACCTCATTGTGGTAAGTGGAGATTTAGGAGGAGCTTATTTAGGCCTACAGCTTTTAGAGCGAGAAAAACAGGTTTTTCAAGCTAACCCAAATATGCAGCCTGATTTGCAAAATAACGACTATGTGCTTGAAAGGCAACTCAAGCCCGAAGCCCGAATTGATATTGTTAAGGTTTTAAAAGAGAAAGGTATTGTTCCAACATCAATGATTGATGTTTCCGACGGGCTATCCTCGGAGGTGCTACATATATGTAAAAACTCTAAAGTTGGGTGCACTATTTATGAAGATAAGCTTCCTATAGATTTTGCGGTTATAGCTGCAGCAGATGAATTTAATATTGCAGCTGCTACATGTGCCATGAATGGAGGAGAAGATTATGAGCTATTGTTTACCATAAGTCAAAATGACTATGAAAAGTTAAACAATGATCCTGACTTTACAATCATAGGATTTATAAACGACTCTTCAAGTGGAAAAGCTTTTATTGCAAAAGATGATTCTCGTCATGATTTAGTTGCACAAGGTTGGAACTCTATGGCTTAAATCTTGGCCATTAACCACTTATTATAGTTGATTATATCTGTTTCTTGAGCTTGACGACTCGTAGTCGAGTTTAATAGATTGTCAATATTAGACTTAAGATTTTTATCTTGATTTATATTATTAGAAAACATCAAGTTTTTAATAATGTGAATTAACAATTGCTCACGCTTAAACTCCTTTTGAGAAAGGATTACTTTAAATTCTTTTTCTACTTGTTGAATTCTTTGCTCAAGATAGTCAAAGTCTTTTATTTCGTACCTAATAATGAGTTCAGCTGAAACGATTTTTAATTGAAAAGAAAGCGCAAAATCATAAAAGTTTTTGTGTAAAATTATTCTACTTAAGTGCTTAATGGATGGTTTAAGCTGCTTTTTGTCAAAATAAAGTAATGCTAAATTGGAGCAAACAAAGAAATAGTTATAATCTGAACTTTTAATCACCTTTTCTTTTTTAGCTTTTAATAAAATTTCTATTGCTTTTGAGTTGTCAGTTCTAGAGTAATTTATTACTAAAGAGTTGTAATAATAAAATAGAAATTTGTCATGCAAAAATCCGTCATATTCTTGCATAGCATCATACAAAATTTCTGTTTTTTGTAAAGACTCTTCCGATTTGTTATTTTTAAAAAGAGCGTTAATTAAAAAAGTAAGTAATCTTAATTTACTTTCATGTGTTTTTTTAGTAAACAAATTGTCTTTTGTAAATTCGGAAAATGTGTGAATTAAATATTCTTCTAATGCTATAAAATCGTGTCGTTGGATTAAAATTCTACTAACAGCCTGAAAAATTTTAATTCTTAATTTTGAGCTAGTTGCTGTGTTTTTATTTTGAGCAAAGTCGGTTATTGTTTTTTCTAATAAACTAATGATAGGAGCATTTTTGCCAGAAAAATTTTGAGCTCTCTTAAGTCTATATATAACAGCAGCAAGAATATTGTCTATTTCTTGAATTTTATTTCGGGCTTCATTATTTTCTTTCTTTTTTTGAATGTAACCAATTACATCTATTGTAGAAATATCATGAGATAATTTAATAATTTCGAAATAGACAATATTTAACACTTCATGAGCTTCGAGATAAATGGCTTTTTTTTCTGCCTTTTTTAAAAAATCTAAAGCAATTTTATATTTACCTTTTGATTTAAATATTCGAGATAAAACAATATTTTTCATTAGAGATAAATCAGCTTCTTCATCTAAATATTGAAGAGTAAGGCTTTTATTTATATCTTCGAGCAGCCTATTTTTAAGTCTATAAAACGCATTTTTATTTTGGGGATAGTATTTTTGTTGAAATTTGGACTCTAAGAATTTTTCTGATTTTTTTATTTCATCGAACAAAAGGATGTCTTTTCTTGCCTTTTTGGTGTTTATTCTACTAGCGTAGAGCTTGAAGAATCTTAATTCTTCTTTGGACATGCTCAAAATAATTTCTTTTAGAGTATTCATTAACTTTAAGTTTAAACATTTGAACGAGTAAGATAATCAATTGTTACAAACAATTCACAAATTCATTTTAAATATATTTGTCTTATGTTAAAAAAGCTATTTACTGTTTTATTATTATTTGTTTTTGTGCAATCGTATTGTCAAGAAAATTATGAAATGACTTTTGGTTATTATGATCCTTCAATAGCAGATTCATCGGAATTTTACAGTAATTTGCTTACAGACTGTTACATTGTAAACTCAGGCCAAGACACTATTTTTACAGAAATTCGACTAATGATTGTCGTAAACCCTGAGCAAGGGGATTATATAGCAAGAGAAATGCTGTCTATATCTTTTGAAAACGGAATTGGCCTAAATCCTGGTGATAGTGTCCAGTTTCCTGCTCAAAATGAAGATATGCAGGGTGTTTTACAAGACATTACCTATGACGTTGTTTTACCTGCTAATAACTATTATGATGGAGATAACATTATAGTTGTTTGGCCAGTATTAGGTGGTAATTTTAGCTTTTCTTCAGAGCAATACTCCCATGATTTATTTGTTAACGACCCTAGTTCAATTAACGACAAAACGGTTTCAGAAATAAAGGTTTTAGTTTCTAATAGCTTTATAAATGTAGAGTCAAATTATACTATCAATCAGCTCCAATTATACAATTTAGAAGGGAAACTTATTTCAGAGTCTATGTCAAATAGGCTTTTGAGAAATAAACTCAAGAATGGGATTTATGTACTCAAAATCTCTCAAAACGATAGAGTTTTCTCTAGAGCAATTTTTATAAATTAGGCTAAATAAATTTTGACTATCGAGTTTCTTGTCAACTTATTTTTCATTCATTAGATCTTCAATCTCTTCGCTTTCAATAGGGATATTATTCATTAAATCAAAAGGCGTATTGTTGTTAATTACAAGATCATTTTCTAGCCTAATTCCTAGTTTCTCCTCTAAAATATATATTCCTGGTTCGCAAGTAAACACCATTCCGTTTTCAATTGGTCTATCTACCAATCCTACATCATGAACATCTAATCCTAAAAAGTGACTAGTTCCATGCATAAAATATTTTTTATATGCTGGCTTTAGAGGTTCTTGTTTTTCAATATCATGTCTATCTAAAAGGCCAAGCTGTAATAATTCAGACTGCATTACTAAACCAACTTCTTTGTGGTAATCGCTCAGCATTGTTCCAGGAGTTAGCATAGATGTTGCTTCTTTCATTACTTTTAATACCGAATTATAAACCTGTTTTTGTCTTTCACTAAATCTTCCACTTACAGGGATACATCTTGTCATGTCAGAGGCGTAGTTAGCATATTCTGCACCTACGTCCATTAATACTACCTCTCCTTCATTGCAGCTTTGATTATTTTCGATATAATGAAGAACACAAGCGTTTCTTCCTGAAGCGATAATAGGTTCGTATGCAAATCCTTTAGATCTGTTGATTAAAAATTCATGCATAAATTCTGCTTCTATTTCGTATTCTTTAACTCCAGGTTTTATAAATTTTAAAACTCTTCTGAAACCTTTTTCAGTAATATTACATGCTTTTTGCAATAATTCAACTTCTATTTTGTGCTTAATAGACCTTAAATAGTGTAAGTCAAAAGCAATTTTTTTATATTCTTTGGACGAGTAAGTTTCTTTACACCAACTGTTTAGCCTATCAGTTTGTGTTTCTACATCAGAATTTGATCTTGAGTGTTCGTTACTGTTTAAATAAACTACTGATGTAATATCCATCAACTCTTTTAATCTTTCTTCAAAACTAGCGTTCCAATTTACATTTTTGACTCCAGATGTTTGATAAGCTTGATCTTTTGTAAGTTTATCTCCTTCCCAAATTGCAATTAGCTCACTTGTTTCTTTTAGGAATAAATATTCTGAAAGCTCTCCATTTTTATTGCGATGTAATATCAATTTACTTTCTTCTTGGTCTATTCCGCTAAGCCACAAAAGATCGCTGTTTTGCTTAAATGGCATTGTGCCATCTGCATTTGTTGGCATTTGATCGTTTGAAAAGAAGATTGCTATTGAATCATTAGTCATTTTTTGAGTCAATTTTTTTCTATTACTCTCAAATAATTCCTTGGATATTCTATCGTATTTCATTTGTTTTCGTTTGTTTGTCAAATGTAATCACTTTATGTTCAAATTTCAATTTTAAAAGAATGATTTTTATTTACTTTCTGTTTGTTTTTGTGTGATATCAATGTTAAATTTGTGCTTCAAAACTTTATATAAGATATGAGTAAGTCTGCCTTGATTAAGTCATCTATAGCAAAAAAATATTGGATGGCAGGAACAGGATTGTTTTTGTGCTTGTTTCTGATAGGTCATTTGTTGGGAAACCTTCAACTTTTATTGCCTGCAGAAGTAGCTAGCAAACAATTTAACGAATACGCAAAATTTATGACCACCAATCCTTTGGTAAAGATATTGTCATACATTACATACATTAGTATTTTATTTCATGCTATAGACGGGATTCTTTTAACGATTCAGAACAAAAAGGCTAGACCAATAGATTATGCTTACAGCAAACCAAGTGCAAATTCAAATTGGTCTTCCAGAAACATGGGTTTACTTGGAGTAATTTTGCTTTTTTTTATTGTTGTACACATGAGAAGTTTCTGGTATGAAATGCATTTCGGTGAAATAGGCTTAGATTTATACGGTCAGAAAGATTTATACAAACTAACTACTGAAGCTTTTCATCAATTATGGTATGTTATTTTGTATGTAGTTTGCATGGTTGCAATCGCGTTTCATTTATCTCATGGATTTACAAGTGCATTTCAATCTGTCGGATTAAATCATCCTAAAATAAATTCGATCACTAAAAAACTAGGAATGTTTTTCGGTATTGCTATACCGTTTGCATTTGCAATCATTCCTATTTACATTTACTTTTTCAGATAGAAAATATGAGCAAATTAGATGCTAAAATTCCTGAAGGTCCTTTAGAAAATAAATGGACAAATCATAAAAATAAAGTTCGATTAGTTAATCCTGCAAATAAGCGACTAATTGATGTAATTGTTGTTGGAACTGGTTTGGCAGGAGGGTCTGCAGCCGCCTCATTAGCAGAGATGGGTTATAACGTTAAGTCTTTTTGTTTTCAAGACTCTCCTCGTAGAGCACATTCAATTGCTGCTCAAGGAGGTATTAATGCTGCCAAGAACTATCAAAACGATGGAGACTCAGTTTACCGTCTTTTTTATGATACCATTAAAGGAGGAGATTATAGATCTAGAGAAGCAAATGTCCACAGACTTGCTGAAGTTTCTACTAACATTATTGATCAATGTGTAGCCCAAGGGGTTCCGTTTGCTCGAGAATATGGAGGGCTTATGGACAATCGATCTTTCGGTGGCGTTCAGGTTTCTAGAACTTTCTATGCTAAAGGTCAGACTGGTCAGCAATTGTTGTTAGGCGCATATTCGGCAATGTCTCGTCAGATAAACAAAGGGAAGATTCAAATGTTTAATCGTCATGAGATGTTAGACGTGGTTATTGTTGATGGAAAGGCTAGAGGAATTATTGCAAGAAATCTTATAACTGGAGAAATTGAAAGACATTCAGCTCATGCTGTTGTTTTAGCCTCTGGTGGTTACGGTAACGTTTTCTTTTTATCTACTAACGCAATGGGTTCAAACGTAACGGCTGCTTGGAAAGCACACAAGAAAGGAGCCTTTTTTGCTAATCCTTGCTTTACTCAAATACACCCTACATGTATTCCTGTTTCTGGAGATTATCAATCTAAGTTAACTCTTATGTCTGAGTCTCTTCGAAATGATGGTCGTATTTGGGTGCCTTCTAAAAAAGAGGATGTAGAAGCTATTCGTTCGGGGAAAATTACCGCAACTGATATAAAAGAGGAAGACAGAGATTATTATTTAGAAAGAAGGTATCCTGCTTTTGGTAATTTGGTTCCTAGAGATGTTGCAAGTAGAGCTGCAAAAGAAAGATGTGATGCAGGTTTTGGTGTTAATGAAACTGGTGAAGCTGTTTTTCTCGATTTCCATTCTGCTATTATCAGATACGGTACCGAAAAAGCAAAAACAAGCGGCTTAGATGTTAATGACAGCAATTTAATTTTAGATTTAGGTAAAAAAGTAGTTAAAGCTAAGTATGGTAATTTATTTCAGATGTACGAAAAAATTACAGATGATAATCCGTACCAAACTCCTATGAAAATTTTCCCAGCTGTTCATTATACCATGGGAGGTGTTTGGGTAGATTATAACCTCATGACTACAGTTCCAGGATTATATGCCTTAGGTGAAGCCAACTTTTCTGATCACGGATCAAATCGTTTGGGCGCCTCTGCTTTAATGCAGGGATTAGCTGACGGTTATTTCGTTCTTCCATATACAATTGGAGAATTTTTAGCAGATGACATCAGAACGGGCTCTATTTCTACGGATTCAATAGAATTTGACCAAGCTGAAAACGAAGCTAAAGAACGTATTGAAAAGTTAATAAATAATAAAGGAACCAAGCCAGTTGATTATTTTCACAAAAGGCTAGGTAAAATTATTTGGAATAATTGTGGGATGTCCAGAAGCAAAGAAGGTTTGTCTAATGCAATAGAAGAAGTTTCAGTTTTGAGAGAAGAGTTTTGGCAAGATGTGCTAATTCCAGGAACTAAGAATGAGTTGAATCAAGAACTAGAAAAAGCAGGGAGAGTTGCTGATTTTCTTGAGCTAGGGGAGTTAATGTGCAAAGATGCTTTAGATAGGGAAGAGTCTTGTGGAGGACACTTTAGAGAAGAATCTCAAACTGAAGATGGCGAAGCTTTAAGAAACGATAAAGATTATGCTTATGTTTCGGCTTGGGAATTTACTGGTAAAGCACCAGCTCAGTCAAATTTGCATAAAGAAGAATTAATCTTCGATAATATTGAATTGAAACAAAGAAGTTACAAATAAAAAGATATGAATTTAACTCTTAAAATCTGGAGACAAAAGGGAGCTAACGCTAAAGGGAAAATTGTAGACTACAAAGTTTCCGGAATAGGGCCTGATATGTCATTTTTAGAAATGATGGATGTCCTAAACACTCAAATTATCAATAATGGCGAAGAGCCTGTAGCTTTTGATCACGATTGTAGAGAGGGTATTTGTGGCTCATGTTCCATGTATATTAATGGTGAGGCTCATGGTCCAGGTAGAGCAATTACTACCTGTCAGCTTCACATGCGTGAATTTAAAGATGGAGAAACTATTTATATTGAACCATGGAGAGCAAAGGCTTTTCCAGTAATTAAAGATTTAGTTGTTGACCGCTCTTCTTTTGACAGAGTAATACAAGCTGGAGGATACATTTCTGTTAACACGTCTGGAAATACTATTGATGCAAACGCAATTCCGGTTCCTAAAGAAGATGCCGACAAGGCATTCAATGCTGCTACTTGTATTGGTTGTGGAGCATGCGTAGCAAGTTGTAAAAATTCTTCTGCAATGTTATTTGTTTCAGCAAAGGTTTCACAGCTAGCATTATTACCTCAAGGTCAGGTTGAAAAAAAGGACAGAGTGTTAAACATGGTAAATCAAATGGATTTAGAAGGATTTGGAAATTGTACAAATACCGGAGCTTGTGAGGTTGAATGTCCTAAAGAAATTTCATTAGAAAATATTGCTCGAATGAATAGAGAGTTTTTATCTGCCTCAATCAAATCTGATAAATAAAAGTCGTGGACTCATTAAGAGTAACACTTGTTCAAACAACATTGTATTGGGAGTCTCCAGAAAAAAATAGATCACATTTCGATAGCCTTTTTCAAAAGATTGAATCAACCGACCTTTTAATTCTTCCAGAATTATTTACGACTGCTTTTAGCGTAAGTGCAAAGGCAGAAACAATGGATGGAACCACTATTGACTGGTTAAAGCAAAAAGCGATTCAATTAGACTGTGTCATTATTGGTTCATTAATTATTCAAGAAAATAAAAATAGGTATAATCGCCTTGTTTGTGTATATCCTAATAAAGAGATATTTTATTATGATAAACGTCATTTATTTATATTAATGAATGAAAACAAATATTTTTCAAGTGGAGAGTCAAAACTTATTGTCGATGTAAAAGGATGGAAAATTTGCCCTTTAATATGTTATGACCTAAGATTTCCAGTTTTTAGTAGAAATAAAGAAAATTATGATTTGCTAATTTATGTGGCTAATTGGCCTACTTCTAGAATTTCTCAATGGAAAAAACTTTTACCAGCTAGGGCTATAGAAAACCAATCTTATGTTATTGCTGTAAATAGAATAGGGCAAGATTTTAATCAAATTGAATTTGATGGCTCAAGCTTTGTGATAGACTATGAGGGAGAGGTCTTAGAAAGTTTAATGAAAAAAGACATTTGTTTGACAACCGAATTGAGCAAATCGAGTCTTAATAAGTATCGAAAAAGGTTTCCTTTTTTAAACGATAAAGACGATTTTACTATTTACTAGTTTTCCATTTCAATTCTAAGTCCCAATTAGACCGAATTTGTATATTTTCGGGATAAAACGAAATTTTTTCTGCTTGAATTCTATTTTCTAAATTTCCAGAATCCCATTTGCCGTTTTGATTCTCGTCATATATTAGTCTAAGCATGTAGCTTCCTGCTTGAATAGAGTCTGCTACAAATCGGTTATTTTTTCCCTCTCCATATACAATTCCCTTATCGTTGTAAAGTTCTACAATGCAGTTTTCAGGAACTGAATCTAAAACTAAACGACCAGTTGCAGTGCTAGAGTCTATTTTGCTTACTTCGGTTTCCAAACTATCATTTTTAGAAAATATAGTTACTTTATAAATATTTGATGATGACGTTTTCACGGAATCTAAAAATCCAACTTTCTCATTCGGGAGTGAGTAATTTAAGTTATTGTCTAAATCATTCAGCGCGACTAAATGATAGTCTTTATTAGTTAAGTTTGGAAAAGAGAAGTATCCATTCTCATCAGTTTTAGAAATGAAGTCAGCATCTTCAAAAAGATTCTGATAATTTTTATTTTCCAAGTAAGGATGAAGAAATAGCCAACAGTTTTTAGTTTTTTCTCCACTAATTGCTTCAGAAACAAAACCTTCTATATATAAGGTGTCGAGTTTTTTGCCAGTAGAAAATAAAATTGAAGGGTTATTTATTGTATTTCCTTCGTTTAGATCAGAAACCGATTGCCCTAAAGAAATAAAATAGGTGGTGTTTTTTTTGAGGCTCTGATTTAGTTGAACTATTAATCGGTTGCTTTTTACAGAAAATTCTACCTTTTTGCTTAGGGGAGGCGAAATAAAAAATTCTCCGTAAAAGTCTTTTACTATAATTTTTTCATCAAAAGTAAAAACTATTTTTTCTTCGTTAAAGGTTAATGATTTATCTTCTGGAGAAGATAATATTAGTAAAGGAGCAGATGTATCTTTTGGTCCACCATTAGGCGGAATAATATTTGCACAAGAGCTAAATAAGATTAAAACTATTAATGTATTTATTGTTTTCATTAGTATTTTTTAAAAATAATATATAACCACAAAGTTTATAATTTTTGATTCATTATTTTTTGATTTATAACAAAAGAATACTATATTTATAAACTCTAAATGTGATTAGTGAACAATCATCGCTAGTTAAATCGCTGAAAATCAGGTGCTTACGCCTGTTTTTTTTTCTGTTAACAAGTGGCTTTTGATTCTTAATAACTTTAGATGCTTAACTAATTTATTAACCAAAAACAAGTGATATGAGTTCAAACTCTACTATTAAGGATAGTTCCGTTCCGGAATTATTTTTACACAAATTTAAAACCATCTTGTTGCTAGCTGTCTTTTCGATTAGCTCGTCTTTAATGTTCGCTCAGGGAACTGTGAATTTCACAGTTGACATGAATTCATTAGACGTTCCTAACGCTGATTATGACAATGTAGTGATAAATGGTAGTTGGAATGGCTGGCTTGGCTGGGGTGTTACCTTAGCTGATGAAGACGCTGACGGCGTCTTTACGGGTTCTGCCGATTTCGATGCTGGTACTTCTTTCGAGTATGTTGTTGCTGTGACTGGGCCTGCTGATGGCTATTCTGGTTGGGGTCTACAATTTGGCGAAGGATGTGATGATCCTAACTTCATGGTAACTGTTGGTGATTCAGGTTCTGTTACAGAATCTGTTGCTGATGTTTCATGTGAAGTAGCTCCTCCTCTAACTGCTGCTGTTGACTTTTCGGTTGACATGAATGCGCTAGACGTTCCTAATGCTGATTATGATAACGTTGTTATCAATGGTTCTTGGAATGGCTGGAATGGCTGGGGTGTTACCTTAGCTGATGAGGATGCTGATGGCATTTTTACAGGTTCCGCTGAATTCGATGCTGGTACTTCTTTTGAGTATGTTGTTGCCGTAACAGGCCCAGCTGATGGCTACTCTGGCTGGGGAATGCAGTATGGCGATTGTGCTACTGCTGATAATCTAAATTACATGGTAACTGTTGGTGAAGGGGGATCTGTTACAGCTTCTGTAGCTGATGTTTCATGCTTTGCTGCACCTGAATTAGTTCAAGGATGTATGGATGCTACGGCATGTAACTATGATGCTGCTGCTGAAC
>JBELHW010000059.1:0-9330 GCA_042091225.1 Cryomorphaceae bacterium
TTGTCGCTCAATGTCAGGATCAGAAATCACAGCATAAAAATTATGATAAGGCATTAAAAGTGCTTAGATCTAGAATATATGAGATTGAACTTCAGAAAAGATTAGAAGAGTTGTCAGGAAAGCGAAAATCAATGGTTGTTACTGGCGATAGATCGGCTAAAATCAGAACCTATAATTATCCTCAAGGAAGAGTTACTGACCATAGGATAGGACTAACTCAGTATAACCTTCAAAATGTAATGGATGGCGATATAGATAAGTTTATAGAAGAACTTCAAATTGCCGAAAATGCAGAAAGATTATTAGAAGGAACCACAAACGAAAGTTAAATGACATCTAAAGAATTATTTGAGCAGATTCAACAAAAGAAATCATTTTTATGTATTGGTTTAGATGCCGATATCGATAAAATCCCTAAACATTTGTTAAAATTAGAAGATCCTGTTTTCGAATTCAACAAGCAAATTATAGAATCTACAAAAGATTTATGTGTTGCCTATAAACCCAACATCGCCTTTTACGAATCTATGGGGCCAAAAGGATGGGAAAGTCTTCGTAAAACTTTAGAAATTATCCCTAAAAATATTTTTACAATTGCTGATGCAAAAAGAGGAGATATAGGTAATACTTCCAAAATGTATGCCAAAACTTTTTTTAAAACACTGAGCTTTGATTCCGTTACTGTTGCTCCGTACATGGGTTCTGACTCTGTTAAACCTTTCCTTTCTTTTAACAATAAATGGGTAATTTTGTTAGCACTAACTTCAAATGAAGGGGGTTTAGATTTTCAACTTTTTGAAAATGAAAATGGAGAAAAACTCTACCAAAAAGTATTGAATGTATCTAAAAGTTGGGGTGAAAATTTAATGTATGTTGTTGGTGCTACTCGTGCAGATGCACTAGCTGAAATTCGAAAAATTGTACCAAATAAATTCTTATTAATTCCAGGAGTAGGAGCTCAAGGAGGAAGTTTAGAGGACGTTTGTGAATATGGATTAAACGATCAATGTGGCTTATTAATTAATTCTTCTAGAGGAATAATTTATGCGTCAGATGGCATCGATTTCGCTAAAAAATCTAGGATGAAAGCTTTAGAACTACAATCTAAAATGAAATTAATTTTAGAAAATAAATTTGCATAATTTTTAAAAATAATAAATTCATTTATTATTTTTGAAGAACCATGAAAGAAGAATTACTCCATTTTATATGGAAATATAGACGTTATAGTCTCGATCCATTATATTTAACTGACAATTCACTCATAAAAGTTTTAAAAGTCGGCCAATTAAATAATGATTCTGGCCCAGATTTTATAAATTCTAAAATTATCCTTAATGGACTTATTTGGGTCGGATCAGTAGAGATTCATATTAAATCATCCGATTGGGAAAAACACAATCACCAGACAGATAAAAATTACAATGGTGTAATATTACATGTTGTTTGGCAAAATGATAAAACTATTTATAATCAATTAGGAGAAGAATTGCCTACTTTAGTTTTATCAGACTATGTAGAGAAAGGATTTATAGACAAAATATATTCCTTATTAAATAATGAGAAATTTATTCCTTGTGAGAAGTTAATTTCTGATGTTGACTCTTTTGTTTTATTGAAATTTCTAGAGCGAATTTTTATTGAAAGATTAGAATATAAATCAAATCAGTTAGCTCTTTTATTAAAGAAAAAAATTAATAGTTGGGAGGAGGTTTTTTATCAGCTTATTTGCAAATCATTTGGCTTAAAAGTTAATGCTATGCCCATGTTACATTTATCGGAGTTATTACCTTATAAATTGTTGTTAAAGCATAACGATAACCTTTTACAACTAGAAGCATTGTTGTTTGGTGTTGCTGGTTTTTTGAATAAACCTAATGATGATTATACTAAGGAACTTAGCAAAGAATATAAGTTTCTTAAAAAGAAATATAATTTAGTTGAAATGAATGTCACTAATTGGAAATTTTTGAGAATGAGACCCAATTCTTTTCCTACAGTTCGAATAGCTCAATTAGCTTCTTTTTTATTTAATAATAATAGATTGTTTTCTAATTTTTTAAATTTTAAAAACATAAAGGATCTCTACAGTTTTTTTGATTTTAAAACCTCAGAATATTGGAACAATCATTATAATCTTAATAAACCATCTATTTTTTTAATTAAAAAAGTAGGTGTTCAGCTAATAGATAATATTCTAATTAATGCTCTAGTGCCTATATTAGTTTTGTATTCGAAAGAAAAACAAAATTTATATTTTCAAGAAAAAGCAATTAACCTTATGTATAATTTAAAAGCAGAAAAAAATAAATGTTCAAAAAAATTCAAGTCTCTTGGATTTAATATTAACAATGCTGCTCATTCTCAATCGTTTTTACATTTGAAAAAATTTTATTGTGACCAGAAAAAATGTTTATCTTGCAATATTGGTAATCAATTGTTGAATTAATGGTAAACGATTTAAAACATTTTTTTGAAAAACAGTTTTTTGGTGTATGTGGATGGTGGGCTAACAAACTTGGTGTAAAACCAATATTAGTGCGTTTATTTTTTATATATCTTTCGTTTATCAATTTTGGCATACCTCTTCTTTACCTTATAATGGTATTTGTTTTTCGGGTAAGGAACCATTTTAAATATAAAAAACGTCCTAGTGTTTTTGATCTATGAATACAAATAATAAGTTTTTAGGAGTTTGTGCATGGCTTTCATTTAAATTTGATTTAGATGTTTCAGGGCTAAGAGTTTTATTTATTGTTGCAACAATTTTAGGACTTGGTTCGCCAATTTTAATTTATTTTGTTTTATATCTTGTAAAACCAAAAATATATTAATGAATTCAAAAGTCTTAATTACAGGAAGTAATGGCTTATTAGGCCAAAAGTTAGTCGCTATTCTGAAAAATGATTATCAAATTTTAGCTACTTCTACAGGCGAAAATTTAATTGAAGATACTTCTCAATTTTCTTATTCTAGTTTAGATATTACCGACTTCGATTCGGTTAAGTCGCTTGCTTTATCTTTTAAGCCTAATGTTATTATAAATACTGCTGCAATTACTAATGTGGATGGTTGTGAAGATAACAAAGAATTGTGTTACGATGTTAATGTTAGGGCAGTAGAAAATCTTTCTAATATATGTTATGAGTTAAATGCTCATTTAATACATATTTCAACTGACTTTATTTTTGATGGTGAAAATGGGCCGTATAAAGAAAATGATATCGCTAACCCTTTAAGTTTCTATGGCAAGTCTAAACTTGAATCGGAATTAATAGTAAAACAATCTAAGGCTAACTCAACTATTTTGCGAACTATTATTTTGTATGGAACAGCAGATAACTTACAAAGAAATAATATTGTTCTTTGGGGTAGGAAAGCGTTGAAAGAAGGACAGACTTTAAACATCATTGACGATCAATATAGGTCACCAACTTTGGCTGAAGACTTAGCAATGGCTTGTAAATTAGTTGTCGAGAAAAAAGCATTTGGAGTGTATAATGTTTCTGGTAAAGATATTATGAGTATTTTTGAAATGATAGGGAGAATGGCTGATTTTTATAATTGTAGCAAAGCAAATATAAATAGGATATCTTCTGATACATTAAATCAAAAAGCAAAACGACCGCCAAAAACTGGTTTTATCTTAGATAAAGCAATAAATGAATTAGGTTACAAGCCACACTCCTTCGAACAAGGACTGCAAATTTTAGAAAATCAATTACAATAAATACAACATTTTTAAATGATGAAAAAAAATCTAATACTATTTTCAATACTATTTTTCTCAACTAACTTGTTTGCAGAAAATAACGCCTCGTTAAGTGATAAAATCAATAGTTTTTTTGAACCTATAGTCGCTTTATTGGCTAAAGTAATCTTTTGGGATCCTGTTGCAGCGGTCGGAATTGATCTTGGATCTGATATTCCTATTGTGGTTGTTTGGTTAGTATTCGGAGCTTTATTTTTTACTTTTAAAATGGGTTTTATTAATATCAAAGGTTTTAAGCATGCAATAGAATTAGTTCAAGGAAAGTTTGATGACCCTAATGATAAAGGTGAAGTTTCTCATTTTCAAGCATTAGCAACTGCATTATCTGCAACTGTCGGATTGGGTAATATTGCAGGAGTAGCAGTCGCAATAACTGTTGGTGGTCCTGGAGCTACATTTTGGATGATTATAGCAGGTTTGTTAGGGATGTCTTCAAAGTTTGTGGAATGTACTCTTGGGGTTAAATATCGAATTGTTAATGAAAATGGTGAAGTTTCAGGAGGTCCAATGTATTACTTGAAAAATGGACTTGCTAAATATGGATTTACTAAGCTTGGAAGAGTTTTAGCTGTATTGTTTGCTATTCTTTGTATTGGAGGCTCATTTGGAGGAGGGAATATGTTTCAAGCTAATCAGGCTTTTGCACAATTATCAGGACAATTTCCTGTGTTAGAAGGAAACGGTCCAATATTTGGACTTGTTTTAGCTATTCTTGTAGGTATTGTAATTATCGGCGGTATAAAAAGTATTGCTAAAGTAACAGAAAAAATTGTTCCGTTTATGGCGGTTTTATATGTAGCTGCAGCATTAATTATTATAGTCGTAAATTATGCATTTATAGGAGATGCATTTGCAATGATTATTAAAGGAGCATTTGCACCAGCGGCAGCTTTCGGTGGCTTTATAGGTGTTCTTATACAAGGCTTTAGAAGAGCTGCTTTTTCTAATGAAGCAGGGGTAGGTTCCGCTTCAATAGCTCATTCTGCTGCAAAAACTAACGAACCTGTTAGTGAAGGAATTGTTTCTTTGTTAGAACCTTTTATAGACACAGTTGTTATTTGTACCATGACTGCTCTTGTAATTATTATAACAGGTTTTTCTGATGTTCAAAATCTCGAAGGAGCACAACTTACTTCACAAGCTTTCGGAAGTGTAATTTCATGGTTCCCGTTTGTATTAGTAATTGCTATTTTCTTATTTGCTTTTTCTACTATGATTTCCTGGTCTTACTATGGATTAAAATCCTGGACATTTTTATTTGGTTCCTCTAAAAAATCTGAATTAGTTTATAAATTTATATTTTTAGTATTTATTGTTGTAGGCTCTTCAGTTAGCTTAGGTGCTGTTATAGATTTTTCCGATATGATGATCTTAGCAATGGCCTTTCCTAATATTCTAGGACTTATAATTTTATCATCAGAGGTTAAATTAGATATGAAAAGCTACTTTGAACGAATAAAGTCAGGAGCTATAAAAAGATTCAAATAATTTATTATCAAAAGCTTCTTTTCTTACAATAAAAGCCAACGTTACGGAATGTTTATTATATGTATTGCTATTTTTATAGTGATACTCTTAAAGTTTTTTAATACTAAAAAGGAAGTTGGTTATGTTGATTTTTCAAAATTTAAAAATCAGATATCTAAACTCGAAAAAAAGAAAGAAATACAAAAAAAATATTTTTCCTCAAAAAAATATTCTTCCTCAAAAAAATATTCTTCCTCAAAAAAAACATTTTACAAGCCTAAATCTTAGGAGATAGTCAATTTAACTATTGATATCAATTCTGCTGACACCAATCAATTGATGAAAATATATGGAATTGGGTCAGTTTTGTCTAAACGAATTATCAAGTATAGAGATCTTTTGGGAGGTTTTCATAATGTTAATCAATTGTTAGATGTCTATGCCATGGATACAATTGCTTTTGAAAAATTTAAACATCAAATTTTTGTTGATTTATCTTTAGTTAAAAAAATAGATATTAACTTTGCAAGTGCTAACCAATTATCGAAATATCCTTTTATAAATTACAAATTGGCTAATAGTATTGTTAATTATAGAAATAATCATGGATTATTTTCAAACAATAAAGAATTGTTGAATTTGTACTTAATGGATACTATTACTCATAATAAGTTTTTGCCTTATATAGATTTAAATGATTGATCAACAATTAAAACAATATATTAGAGAAATTAATGATTTTCCTAAAAAAGGAATATCTTTTAAAGATATCACTCCATTATTTAAAGCTCCATCTGTTTCTAATTTTATTCTTGATTCTTTTGTAAACCAATTATCTACTTTTAAAGTAGATGCAGTTTTAGGGATTGAAAGTCGAGGGTTTATCTATGCCTTTGCATTAGCGAATAGACTTAAGGTCCCATTTATACCAATACGAAAAAAAGGAAAATTACCATTTAGTACTATTTCTCAAGACTATGAGTTAGAATATGGTAATGAAACTTTAGAAATACATACTGACGCGATTAAAAAGGAATGGAACGTAGTTATTCACGATGATCTTTTAGCTACTGGAGGAACGGCTGAAGCGAGTGCAAAATTAATTGAAAAACTTGATGCTAAAGTTTGTGCTTTTACATTTGTAGTAGAATTGAGCTTTTTAAATGGCACTAAAACTTTAAACAATTATTGTAATACTATTATTTCATTAACAAAATACAACTCATGAATTTTAATAAGAACGAAAATCAGCATTTAATTGCTGACATGATAAGAACCTTTGGTGAAAGAGAAATTTCTCCATTTGCAAGGCAATGGGACGACGATCAATTTTTCCCAATAGAAGTTTTTAAAAAATTGGGAGAAATGGGTTTAATGGGAGTGTTGGTTCCTGTTGAATACGGAGGATCTGGCTTTTCTTATTCGGAATATGTTACAGCAATTCAAGAATTGTCTATAATAGACCCTTCAATTGGTTTGTCAATGGCTGCTCATAATTCATTGTGTACAGGCCATATCTTACAATTTGGCTCTGAAGAACAAAAACAGAAGTATTTGCCAAAATTAGCTACCGCAGAATGGATTGGTGCTTGGGGCTTAACCGAACATAATACGGGTTCTGACTCTGGAGCAATGTCTACTGTTGCAAAAAAAGATGGAGATGATTGGATAATTAATGGATCTAAAAACTTTATTACTCATGCAATAAGTGGAGATGTTGCTGTAGTAATTGTAAGGACTGGCGAAAAAGGAGATTCAAGAGGCATGTCTGCATTTATAATTGAAAAAGGAATAGATGGTTTTACCCATGGTAAAAAAGAAGATAAATTAGGGATGAGAGCTTCAGAAACTGCCGAGTTAGTTTTTGATAATTGTAGAGTTCCATCAAGCCAACTATTGGGAAAAGAGGGAGAAGGTTTTATTCAAGCAATGAAAGTTTTAGATGGAGGTAGAATTTCTATTTCAGCATTGTCTTTAGGGATTGCTATCGGAGCCTATCAAGCTTCGTTAAAATATGCTAAAGAAAGAAATCAATTTGGAAAACCAATAGCTGAACATCAAGCTATTGCATTTAAGCTTGCTGATATGGCTACCACTATAGAGGCAGCAGAGTTATTGACCTATCAAGCAGTAAATGATAAAATGTCCGGAGGAAATGTTACCTTATCTGGCTCAAAATCAAAATACTACTCATCGGAAGTCGCTGTCAAAGTATCCCTTGATGCAATTCAAA
Source organism: Cryomorphaceae bacterium (assembly GCA_042091225.1). Classification (GTDB taxonomy): domain Bacteria; phylum Bacteroidota; class Bacteroidia; order Flavobacteriales; family UBA7312; genus JABAYQ01. Next base: position 7,473 of record JBELHW010000059.1, read on the forward strand.
TACATGGAGGATATGGCTACACAAAAGACTTTATAGTAGAGAAGTTTTTAAGAGATTCCAAGTTATGTACTATTGGCGAAGGGACTTCAGAGATTCAAAAAATAGTCATTGCAAAGCAAATTTTAAAGTAATAGTTGATTTTGTAACAGATATTTGTATATTTGCTGCCCATTTAATAAATGTAAATAATGATAATAATTCCAGTAAAAGACGGTGAATCTATTGATAGAGCTTTAAAAAGATTCAAAAAGAAATTCACTATGACTCAGACTATGAGACAGTTAAGAGATCGTAGAGACTTTACAAAGAAATCAGTGGAGCTACGAACTCAAAAGATAAGAGCTGCATACAAAGAAAAATTACAAAGAGAAGAAGATTAATTTCCTTCTTTTTCGATAGTTTAAGAGACTTTTAATCACAATATTTTATTATATTCGTAATTATCACGTCTCTTTTTTTATGTCCGTAATTCGATTTTTAAAATACTTAGAACTTGAGAAAAGGTATTCTACTAATACAATATCTTCCTACACTGTTGATTTAAATCAATTCCAAGATTATTTAAAGTCAACTTATAACCTTTCCCTCAAAGTAGCGGATTTCCAGATGCTACGATCTTGGGTGTTGCAACTCACATCAACTATGCAACCCAAATCAGTAAATCGAAAAATAACCTCACTTAAATCATATTACAAATATTTATTTATGCTAGGAGATATTGAGGTTAATCCTTCTCTAAGATTAACATATTCTAAAGTGCCTAAAAAACTTCCTAATTTTATTGTAGAAGATCAAATTATTTCTTTGTTGAATAACTTTACTTTTGAAGATAATTACGATGGAGTTTTAGACCGTTTAATCTTAGATTTATTTTATTCTACAGGAATAAGAAGATCGGAATTAATTAATATTAAGCTAATTGACATTGATTTATTTAAAGACAGACTTAAAGTTTTAGGTAAAAGAAATAAAGAGCGATTTGTTCCGTTAAATAAAGAGTTGAAAAAATCAATTGAATTATATTTAAATCAAAGAAATAAAATTAAAGTTATTAATCGTTCTTTTTTTCTTGTTACAAAAAATGGAAACAAATTATATCCATCTTTCGTTTATAGAAGAGTAAGAAAGTATTTAAGTATGACAAGCTCAAATAAAATTAGCCCCCATGTTTTAAGACATACATTTGCAACTCACATGCTTAATAGAGGAGCTGACTTAAATGCAATAAAGGAAATACTTGGACATGCTAATTTAAGTGCTACTCAAGTGTACACCCACAATTCGATTAAAGAGTTAAAATCAGTTTATAATCATGCTCATCCAAGAGCAAAAAAAAATTAATTTATGAAAGTTAACATTCATTCTATTCATTTTTCTAGCGACAAAAAACTTGTCAGTTTCATTGAGAAAAAAATTGAAAAACTAGCTTTGTTTGATAATCTTATTATTAGTGCTAATGTATATCTCAAGTTAGAACCAGGAGCAAATCTAGAAAATAAGGTTGTAGAGATAAAATTGTTAAGGTCTAAGTCAGAGATTTTTGCAAGCAAGCAATGTAAGACTTTTGAAGAAGCTGTTGACTCTTCAGTTGAAGCCCTTAGAAAGCAACTTTTAAAAAATAAAGAGAAAAATAGAGTTTAATTTTGTTAATAACTATCTAGTATTAAAAAAAAACATAAAAAAATAACTTTAGTTTTTGTTCAATACAAAAATTTAATACATTTGCAGTCCCTTTTTAAGAGGGGCTGTTTTTTTATGTATTGAATTATTGCCGCTATAGCTCAGTTGGCTAGAGCAGCTGATTTGTAATCAGCAGGTCGTGGGTTCGAGTCCCTCTAGCGGCTCAGTTCTTAGTTTA
>JBELHW010000060.1:0-9208 GCA_042091225.1 Cryomorphaceae bacterium
AGCTTTTTAAAATAGTGAAGTTTAAAACCATGACGGATGCTAAAGATGCTGATGGAAATTTATTACCAGATCATGAACGAATGACGAAAATTGGAAGTTTTATAAGAAAAATATCGTTAGACGAATTACCGCAATTGCTAAATGTATTAAAAGGAGACATGAGTCTGATTGGACCAAGACCCTTATTGCCCGAGTATTTGCCTTTGTACAATAAAGAGCAAAAAAAAAGGCATTGTGTGCGACCAGGAATAAGTGGTTGGGCGCAGGTTAATGGGAGAAATACGATAAGTTGGGAGCAGAAATTTGAATACGATGTTTGGTATGTTAATAATTTAAACTTCAGGGTGGACTTTTTAATAACATTAAAAACTTTACACAAAGTGATCAGACAAGAGGATATAAATGATAAAGAAAATAAGATAGTTGAAATGTTTAAAGGGAACTTATAGAAAAGATGAGGAAATTAAAAATAGCAATGTTACTCAGTAGAATAGATCAAACTGGTTTAACAACTCACACATTAGATTTAACCAGAGGTCTAATTATGGGGGGGCATGAGGTTTTTGTAATCGTAGGAGTAGGAGGTTCAGTAGAAAATAACAAAGGTCTCATAGAATTACGAAAAAGATTTTTACAATCAGGTGCAAAAATAATTGATTTTAAGATACCGAAAGGAAATGTTTTGACTAAGGGTATAAAAAGTGTTTTAGGAGTTGTTTTTATTCAGTGTCAATTGCTAAAAATTAATCCAGATATTATTCATGTTCAAGCACCATACATGTCATTTATCCCATGGTTACTGGGTAAAAAATTTATTTCTACATTACACGTTAATGCTTTAGTTAGAGCATTTAAGTATAAGAATGCTACCCATTTAATTGCTATAAGTGAAGAAACTAAAAAATATGCTATTGACTTATTTGGTTATGATGAAAGTAATATTACGAAAGTAGTTCATGGTATTTCAAAAGAGTTTTCTGAGACAATGAGTTTAAAGGATAAAATAAAATTTAAAGAAAGTAATAATATACCAATTGACAAAGTGGTAATTGGTATGGTTGCCAGTATTGAAAAAAGGAAAGGTCACGACATTCTTTTAAATGTAATTAAAATGTTAGATCCGGATATAAAGAAAAGTATTCATATTGTTTTGGTTGGCTCCTCTAAATATAACAACACAAATCAATGGTTAGAAGATATCATTGATACCACAGAAACAAAGAATTTGGTATCTAGATTTGAATATCAAAATCCTAAAAGTTTTTATGATATTATGGATATTTTTGTTTTTCCATCTAGTCTAGAGGGTTTGGGTCTAGTTAACTTAGAAGCAATGATGAGTAAATGTTGTTTGGTTAGGTCTAATTGTGAAGGTGCCTATGATACAACTAAACATGGTGAAGACGGATTTATTTTTGATGTAAACAGAAAATCGGAATTATTAGAAATAGTAGAGAAATTAATTAAAAATCCTGAGCTGAGAAATCGAATAGCCACTAATGGGCAAAAGCAGGCGTTAAAAAACTTCTCAATTGAATCAATGACAAAAAATACTATTGAAGTTTATAAAAAAATACTATAGTTAAATGAATATATTAATATCATCAGCAGGAAAAAGAGTATCGTTAGTAAAGGCATTTCAAAAAGAGTTGAAGATACTATTTCCCGGTTCAAAGGTTTTTGCAACTGATAGTAATACAGAACTATCTGCTGCTTGTGCTGTCGCAGACGGGAAATTTGAAGTTCCTAGACTAGATCATCCAAATTACATAGAGCGTTTAATCATAAATTGTAGAAAGAATAACATTAAACTAATAATACCCACGATAGATACGGAATTGTTGCTGTTAAGTGATAAAAAAACACTTTTACAATCGAATGGAATTGATGTTGTAATATCATCACTTAAAATAATTAATATATGCAGAGATAAACGTTTAATTCATTATTTTTTTAAAAGAAAAGATGTAGATGTTGCAGAGGAATATGATAGAGATAATTTAAAATTTCCTTTATTTATAAAGCCTAGCGATGGCAGTAGAAGTATAGATACCTTCTTGATAGAAAAAAAAGAAGACTTAACAAATTATCATTTTAGTAATGATAAATTTATGTTTTTGGAATATATAAATCATGCAGAGAATGACGAGTATACATGCGACACATATTATGGTTTAGATAGTAAATTGAAATGTGTTGTTCCAAGAAAACGTATTGAAGTAAGAGACGGAGAGGTGAATAAAGGTAAAACTGAAAAAAATGAGTTAGTTAATTATATTAAAGAACATTTAACTGAAATTAAAGGAGCAAGAGGTTGTTTAACAATGCAGTTCTTTTTAAATAGAATTTCTAGAAGAATAGTGGCAATTGAAGTAAATCCAAGATTTGGAGGGGGGTATCCTCTTGCATATATTTCTGGAGCTAATTTTCCAAAATGGATCATAGAAGAGTATTTTTTGAACAAAAAAATTTCTTATACCGATTGTTGGGATAGTAATGTATTAATGCTTCGTTATGATGATGAGATAGTAAAAAGGAATTATGAAGACTAAAAAAGTTGTTATTTTTGATTTAGATGACACTCTATATTATGAAATAAATTACTTAAAATCGGCTTATAGGGAGATTGCCATATTGTTATTTAATGTTCAGAGAATTGGTTCAACGGAAGAAGATATTTTTAATGAGATGTTAAGTATTTACAAAAAAGGCAGAAACGTTTTTGATGAAATATTAACAGTTTATAATATTAAGAACTATAAAGTTTCAGATTTAATTAAGTACTACAGAAATCACCAACCTAATATTTCTTTAACATGTGAAGTGGAAAACGTTCTGACTTTTCTTAAAGAGTCTGATGTAGGTATGGGGTTAATCACAGACGGAAGGAGCGTGCAACAAAGAGCTAAAATAAAAGCTCTTGGGCTAGATAAATATTTATCTCATATAGTCATTTCGGGGGAGTTTGGGTCTGAAAAACCTAATATAGAAAATTATAAATCTTGTATGAAGTTTTTTGGAGATAAAGAAAATGATTTTTTCTATGTAGGAGATAATGTAAAAAAAGATTTTTTTTCACCGAAATTATTGGGATGGAAAAGCGTTTGTCTGAAAGACAAGGGTTGCAATATACATCCCCAGAATATTAAAGTTGAAAATGAGTATAAACCTGATTTTGAAATTTTCAGCTTGAATGAATTAAAAAGTATTATTCAATTATAGATAAATTAGCTAACCGTAAGTCAATTTATTTTTTTTATTTCAAGCTAATTCGTAAATAATGAAACAAAAAATATGACTTTCCTCTATTCACACTGGAGGTAATGAACAAAATTTTGTTCGGTGGGCATGTCATATCAATGTCAGACGAACCTTTTTAAGTTATCATAAATTGAAATAGTATAGATAGTGTTTAAAAACACACGCAACACAATTTAACAGCCATTATTCTAAAAAATAATTATTTTAAAGCATTACATCTTTTTTTATTAACTTTAGTTAACTATTTTTGCGCGGCTATTGTAAATTAATACAAACTACAATAATAGTTTATTTTAGAATAAAAAGATATTTTTGTTTTTTTTAGAATGTGTTTCTAATATTGAAGTACTAAAATGTATTTGAATAACCCCATAAAAAGGGAAAGTAAAATAGTATTGCTTTGTAGATACTTACAGTGGGGATTTAAATTTAAAGGTGAATTACCTTAAATTGATATGAATTAACAATATACTTTACACTATATTTGTTACTAGAATCCCCCAAAGATTGTGGAATATAAAGAAGAGTAGAAAATGAATAACAAAATATGGTTATCGTCTCCTCATATGGGAGGGAACGAGCAAAAGTTTGTAAAAGAGGCATTTGACACCAATTGGGTTGCACCTTTAGGACCACACTTAAATGGTTTTGAGGAAGATATAAAAATATATTTAGGTGCAAATAAAGAAGTAGCCGCATTGAGTTCGGGTACGGCTGCGATTCATTTAGCCTTACTGCTATCTGGCGTAAAAGCGAATGATGAGGTAATTTGTCAATCTTTTACTTTTTCTGCATCTGCCAACCCTATTGTTTATCTTGGCGCAAGTCCAATTTTTGTGGATAGTGAAAAAGATACCTGGAATATGTGCCCTATAGCTTTGGAAGAAGCCATAAAGGATCGTATTGTAAAAGGAAAAAAACCTAAAGCGATACTTTTAGTTGATTTGTATGGAATGCCCGCAAAATTGGGTGAAATAGTTGCTATTTCGAATAAATATGAGATTGCCTTGATTGAGGATGCGGCAGAGGCAATTGGATCTTCTTATAAAGGTAAGAAGTGTGGTACGTTTGGAGATTTTGGTATCATATCTTTTAATGGAAATAAAATAATAACCACTTCAGGTGGCGGGGCACTCGTTTGTAAAAATAAAGAAGACAAACAGAAAGCCATCTTTTTGGCAACTCAGGCTAGAGACAACGCCGCACATTACCAGCACTCAGAAATTGGGTACAATTACAGAATGAGCAATATTATTGGGGGTATTGGTCGTGGACAAATGGAAGTTTTAGACAATCGCGTGACTGCCAGAAGAAATAATAATCAGTTTTATCAGGAATTATTTTATGGCATAGAAGGAATAACTGTTTTTACGGAACCTACTCAAGATTATTTTTCAAACCATTGGTTAAGTGCCATTACCATAGATGCCGCTAAAACAGGTTTTACGAGAGAGGATTTAAGACTCTCATTAGAAAAAGAGAACATAGAGTCAAGACCATTATGGAAACCGATGCATTTACAACCTGTTTTTAAAGATTGTAATTATTATGGTGCTACAGTGTCAGAAGATTTATTTAGAGACGGCCTGTGTTTACCTTCGGGTTCTAATTTAACAACGAATGAAATGGACCGCATTTCAACCTGTATTAAAAAAAACTGTAAATTTGATTTTCATATTTAAGAAAAGGAATGTTTAAAAATATTTTTTTAAAAACACTTAATAATTATGCATCTAAGTGGATTGTACTTTCGATTGATCTCTTTTTAGTTTGCATTGCTTTTATACTCACTTATGTTATTCGTTTTGACATTCGTTTTAATTTTGAAGCATCTGTTTTAGTACCCCAGCTCGTTCTAGTAATTTTAGCAGCTGTCTTTAGTTTTCTATTGATTGGTTCTTACAAAGGAGTGGTAAGGCACACAGGCACAAGGGATGTGTTTAATGTATTTATAGCCGTTACAATTTTTAGTATCCTGATTGTTTTTGTAACAATTGGCAATCACTGGTTGGGTGTTTATGAAGATTTTACCATTCCGCAGTCCATTATTGTGATTCATTATTTAGTATCTATCTTTGTTTTAATAGCAAGTAGATACATTTTTAAAGCGTTTTATGAAATTGTTTCAACAGAATTAAAAACGATTACAAATGCATTAATCTATGGGGCTGGGGACTCAGGTACTCTTGCTTATAATGCTTTAAATAAAGAGCGTGATATAAATTATCAAATCTCAGGATTTGTTGATGATGATAAAACAAAAATAAATAAAAAAATTGACGGAATTAAGATTTATAAACTATCATCAATTAATAAAGAATTTATAGAAAAAAAGAATATTACTGAAGTCATTATTTCAATACAAACCATAAAACCGACTAGGCTTTTAGAAATTACAGATTCCTTGATTGCATTAAACCTAAAGGTGAAGATTGTACCCGCCTTATCGAAATGGATTGAAGGGGATTTAAAAGCAAATCAAATTAAAGAGATTAATATTGAAGATTTATTAGAGAGAGCCCCTATTGTTATTGACAATCCTATTGTTAAAAGGGAAGTAAATGATAAAGTGGTATTGGTTTCTGGTGCGGCAGGTTCTATAGGTAGTGAAATTTCTAGACAGTTGACCTCTTATGGCTGTAAAATGATTGTTTTGATAGATCAAGCAGAATCTCCGTTGTACGATTTACAGCAAGAATTAATACAAAATGGTGTTACAAATTTTGTAGCGATTGTATCGGATGTTAGGGATCGTAATAAAATGGAGATTATTTTTAAAAAATACAATCCACAAAGAGTCTTTCATGCGGCAGCTTATAAACATGTACCTTTAATGGAGGCATCGCCGCATGAAGCTATTAAGGTAAATGTAATAGGAACAAAAAACCTAGTAGATTTATCTGTTGAAAATGGTGTAGAACGTTTTGTAATGGTGTCTACAGACAAGGCAGTAAACCCAACAAACGTGATGGGCGCTTCTAAGCGCATTGCCGAATTGTATATCAGTTCTTCGAGCAAGCTGAGTAAAAAGACAAAATTTACAACAACAAGATTTGGAAATGTTTTAGGATCTAATGGTTCTGTAATTCCGTTGTTTAAAAAACAGATAGCGAATGGTGGGCCTTTAACCTTAACACATAAAAATATTACCAGGTATTTTATGACGATACCCGAGGCTTGTAGTTTAGTTTTAGAAGCTGGAACGATGGGGCAAGGTGGCGAAATTTATATTTTTGATATGGGAAAATCGGTGAGAATTTACGATATCGCTAAAAAAATGATCTACCTATCAGGCTTAAAATATCCTGAAGATATTGACATTAAAATAACAGGCTTGCGGCCAGGAGAAAAGTTGTATGAAGAGCTGTTAGCAGACGGAGAAAATACAACGAAAACCTATCATGCAAAAATAATGATTGCAAAAACACAGCAATTAGATGCTATTGTAGTAAAAGAAAATATTGAAAAATTGGCTATTGGCTTTAATGAATTAGATAGCCCAAACCTTGTGGCCTCCATGAAAAAATTAGTGCCGGAATATGTTTCTCAAAACTCAGAGTTTGAAACATTAGACAAAGTTAGTTTGTAGCTATATTTTATATTATATTCGCAAAAAAAAAACAAAGAAAACATATGTTAAAGATTAGATATACTGCAAGTAACAATTTTTTGTTACTATTCTTATTTGGCTGCTATTTAACTTCCTGCGTTTCGAAAAAAGACATTGTCTACTTTCAAAATGACGCTATCGAACAAGAGAAAGTTTCTAATAGTTTTAAAACCATGATTAAACCGGATGATTTATTGCAGATTACCATTACTGCCCTAGATATAGAAGCAGTGCGTCCTTTTAACTTGACAACCATCAACTTTGCGACAGCTTCAAACAGGGTCGCAGGGCAAGGTCAGCAACAAAACTATTTAGTAGATACCAAAGGAGAAATTGACTTTCCTGTTTTAGGAAAAATTAAAGTGGGAGGCTTAACCCGCAATGAAACGATTAATTTATTGAAAAATAAGTTATCTCCAGATTATATTAAAGATCCGAACGTAAATATTAGGATCGCCAATTACAAAATTTCTGTGTTGGGAGATGTGAGAAAACCAGGTAGTTATAATATCCCAAACGAACGAATTACCATTTTAGATGCCTTAGCATTGGCGGGGGACGTAAATATTTCTGGACAACGAAATAATGTATTGATTATTCGAGAAGATGCTGGTGAGAAAATACAATACCGAGTTGATTTAAGGTCAAATAAACTATTGACGTCACCTGCTTACTACTTGCAGCAAAATGATGTGGTGTATGTAGAGCCGAATTATGCAAGTGTACAATCTGCATCTTCCAATTCGAATACCACGTTGTTTATTTCTCTAACAGGGTTAATTATTACCATCGTATCTCTTTTAACAAGATAAAAATGAAAGATAAAAAAGAAAAATCGATTCAGATTCAAGGAGTAGAAAGTGTTGAAAGTGTTGATATAAGAGGTCTGTTAGAGCAATATCTAGTCCATTGGAGTTGGTTTGTTTTAGGAGCATTTTTGTCTCTGTCAGTAGCGTATTTTTATTTAAGATTTTCCACAAGGCAGTACAGTGTGTCTAGTGCTCTAATGATTAAAGACAATAATAAGTCTGGGATTTCTTCGGAGTTGGCAGCCTTTGAAGATTTGGGGATTATTGGAGGGAGTTCTGCGAACAACACCGATAATGAAATATACATTTTAAAATCTAGAAAAATTATTGGTAGTGTAGTCGATTCTTTAGATTTGACGATTTCCTATTTTTTAGAGGGAAGAGTGAAGAATACTGAAGCTTACAAACAAAGTCCAGTATCTTTAGAATTTGAGCAAAAAGATTTAAAATTTATTGAAAAAGATACGGCTTTTGTCGTTTCGATTACAGACGAGTTTAATTTTCAATTTAAAGATAGCGAAGGAAATGTCTCGTCAACAGCAATGTTTAACACCCTTGCTGACAGCGGTGCTGGGCCCTTTAGAGTTAACTTATCTAAACCATTCACGGAAGATCTTCGCAATAAAAATATTTTGGTCAGCATTAGAGGCCGTAACAAGGTGATTGATAGCTACAGGAGTCGTATCAAAGTGAACGCTGTTGATAAAAACTCTAGTGTTTTAAACTTGACCCTTGTAGATGCTGTGAAAACAAAGGCAGAAGACATTTTAAATGAATTGGTAAAACAGTACAATCTAGACGCCATTAAAGATAAAAATATTGTTTCTGAAAAAACAAGAGATTTCATTGAAGATCGTTTAAAAAGTGTGGGATCAAATTTAGGGGGTATACAAGACGATGTAAAAGACTATAAAATTAAATTTGGTATTACAGGGTTGTCAGAGGAAGGCACATTGGCGCTAGAGACAGTTTCTGAAAATAATCAAAAAATAGTTCAGCTCGAAAGTGAATTAAGTCTTGCGGAGTGGATTCAAAAAAAGTTGCAAAAAGAGTCTGAAACAAATGAAATACTGCCGACTAACTTAGGATTTAACGATGCTAATATTACGGCATCGATTGTAAATTATAATGAGTTAGTTTTAGACAAAAATAAATTATTGGTAACTGCCGGTGATAAAAATCCACAATTAATCGGAGTGCAAAGACGTATTTCTTCGCTCAACCAAAATTTATTATCAAGTTTAGGGAATTTAAAGAAATCACTAGAGATTCAATTGTCTAAGTTAAATACAGAAGCACAAAACGGAGCTTCAAAAATATCGAGTATTCCACTCATTGAGCGAGGCATGATTGATATAGAGCGTCAGAACATAATTTATTCTGAGTTGTACTCTTATTTGTTAAAGAAAAAAGAGGAAACAGCGATATCTTTAGCGGTTACTGTGCCAAAGGCAAAAATTATTGATTATGCTTATGGTGATGGGTTACCGGTTTCTCCTAAAAATAAAGTAGTGTATTTAGCTGCCTT
>JBELHW010000061.1:0-9128 GCA_042091225.1 Cryomorphaceae bacterium
ACAAAAGCCTAAAGAAGATTGGTTAAAGTTTGTTAAAACTTCAAGAGCTAAATCCAAAATAAAGAATGACTTAAAAGAAGAGAAAAAGATTATTGGTGCAGAAGGAAAAGAAATATTAATTAGAAAATTAAGGCATCTTAAAATTATTTTCAATAAAACAATTGAAGATGATTTAACTAAATTTTTTAATCTTGATAGTTTAGAGTTATACTATCAATTTAGCACTGGAATTCTTACAAACAAAGACATTAGAGAATTTGTAAGTCTTAAAAACAGAGGATGGTTTTCCTTAATTAAAAAGAAAATTACCAGAAAAGATAATAGTCAGAATATAGAAGTTAAAACTCCTATTTACGACAAAGGAATAATTCTTTTTGGACAAGATAAACAAATACTAGATTATAATTTTTCAAAATGTTGCTCTTGTATTGCTGGAGACGAAATTTTTGGGTTTACAACCATTAGTCAAGGAATAAAAGTTCACAATTCTAATTGCCCTAACTCAATTCAATTAAGATCAAGATATTCTTATCGTATTTTACAAGCAAGCTGGAAAACTAAAGAGGAGTATAATTTTACATCAACAATAAAAATTAAAGGTATTGATCAAATAGGGCTAATTAACAAAGTAACTAAGCTTATTTCTGATTTGCTAAATGTAAATATTGAGTCGATAAATATATCTTCTAATGCTGGAATGTTTCAGGGCGAAATATCTGTAAATGTTTTAAATATTTCTCATCTAGAAAATCTTATAAAAAAACTAGAAAACATTGAAGGAATTGAAAGTGTTGAAAGATTATAGCATTGTGTTAATAAATTAGTGAAGCTTTTATCTTTAAAAAGCTTAATTTTAAGCCTTAATAATTGACAATATAAATGTCTCTAAACGCATCAGAATCGGTAACTAAAATATTCACTGACTTTTTAGAAAAAAATGGTCAGAGAAAAACTCCTGAACGATTTGCAATCTTATCAGAAATCTATGAACATAGCGGTCATTTTGATATTGAATCTTTATATATTAAAATGAAAAATAAAAAATATAGAGTTAGTAGAGCTACTCTATATAATACCATAGAGTTGTTGATGGAATGTAAATTAGTTAGGAGACATCAGTTTGGAAAAAATCAATCACAATATGAAAAGTCGCTAGTTAGTGGTCAACATGATCATCTGATATGTTCTGATTGTAAAAAAGTTATTGAATTTTGTGACCCAAGAATTCAAAATATAAAAAATACTGTTGAAGAGTTAATGGGTTTTAAAGTGTCTTCTCATTCATTGAATATGTATGGTAAGTGTGTAGATGCTAAATATTGTATAAAAGATAAATAAAATGGTAGTAGATGTACTTTTAGGCTTGCAATGGGGCGATGAAGGAAAGGGTAAAATTGTAGATGTTTTAACTAATAATTATGATATAATTGCAAGGTTTCAAGGTGGCCCTAATGCTGGGCACACTCTAGAGTTTGATGGCATCAAACATGTTTTGCATACTATTCCTTCCGGAATTTTCCACAAACAAAGTATAAATATTGTTGGTAATGGTGTTGTTATTGACCCTGTTATTTTCAAAAAAGAAATTGAAGCACTTGAAGATTTGAATGTAGATATAAGATCTAATTTATTTATTTCGAGAAAAGCTCATTTAATTTTACCAACTCATAAGTTATTGGATGCTGCTTCGGAAATAGCTAAAGGAAAGGCAAAAATTGGTTCTACTTTAAAAGGAATTGGCCCTACTTACATGGATAAAACTGGAAGAAACGGACTAAGAATTGGTGATATAAATTCTCCAGAATTCGAAGAGAAGTACTCTAAACTAGTGCTTAAGCATAAAAACCTATTACATAACAATCTTGAGTTATTGAATGACTTTGATTCTATGGAAAAAGAATGGTTTAAAGGAATTGAAGTTATCAAATCTTTTCAATTGATTGATAGTGAAAATTATATTCATAAATCTCAAAAAGCAGGGAAAAAAATATTGGCTGAAGGTGCTCAAGGTACTTTATTAGATATCGATTTTGGTTCTTATCCATTTGTTACTTCTTCAAATACTATATCGGCTGGTGCTTGTACTGGACTAGGAATTGCACCAAATAAAATTGGAGACGTATTTGGTATTTTCAAAGCTTACTGTACTAGAGTCGGTAGCGGACCTTTTCCTACCGAACTATTTGATGAAGTAGGCGAAACAATAGGTAAAGTAGGAAATGAATTTGGTGCAACAACAGGAAGAAAAAGAAGGTGTGGCTGGATTGATATTCCTGCGCTGAAATACGCTATTGAAATAAATGGCGTTACTAAACTAATGATGATGAAAGCTGATGTTTTATCTGGCCTAGAAAAAATCAAGGTTTGTACACACTACAATTATAACGGAGAGTTAATTGATTATTTGCCATTTGATGCCAACGAAAAAACAATAACTCCAGTTTATGAGGAATTAGAATCGTGGAGTGAAGATTTAACTGCTTTATCTGATATAAACCAGGCACCAAAAGCATTGCATGATTATATTAACTATTTAGAAAGAGTTTTAGAAACGCCCATTACAATAGTTTCGGTAGGACCTAATAGAAATCAAACTTTAAAACGATAAAATTTGTTTAGAATAAGTCTTATTTTAGTTTTCTTTTTTTGGATAAATTCCGTTTTTAGTCAAAAGAAAACAAAATTAGAAATTATTAAATCCGAACTTACTATCTACGACGCATCCTTTAATCCTGACATGAGAAGGCTGATAGATTCTGTTGTTTTCAAACACAATACTGCAACCATGTTTTGTGACAGTGCTTGGCACTACTTTAAAGAAAATAGATTTGAAGCTTTTGGTAATATTCACATTAACAAAAACGACTCTATTCATCTGTATGGAAATCATCTTGATTACATAGGAAATGATGATTTAGCTTTAATTAGTGGAGATGTAGTAATAAAAGACAATACTATGACTCTTACTACTGATAAAGTTACTTATTCACTTGATAAAAATGTAGCTTATTATTACAATAACGCAACAATAGTAAATAAACAAAATACCCTAAGAAGTAAAAAAGGCACTTATTATTCTGATCAAAATAGATTAGAGTTTAAAACAGATGTGAAATTAATTAACCCTGATTATAACATCAATAGCGACACTCTAATTTACAATACATTAAATGAAATAGCATATTTTTTTGGTCCTACAAAAATAACATCAGATCAAAATTTTATTTATTGTGAAAATGGTTGGTATAATACAAAAACAGATTTTTCTAGATTTAGTAAAAATGCTTATCTAGAAAATAAAGATCAAAAACTTATTGGCGATAGTATTATTTATGACAGAAATCAATCTTATGGCTTAGCATTACAGAATGTTTCTATTATTGACACTACAAATAACTTTATTGTAAAAGGAGATAAAGCAGAGATGTTTGAAGAAAAGGATAGTTCTATTATAACCATTGAACCCTTGCTAATTTTACTTTTTGAAAACGATTCTTTATTTCTTCATTCGGATACTATTTTAGCGAGAAAAAATATAAATTCTGAAAAAGAAATTGAAGCTTATACAGGTGTTAAATTTTACAACCAAGACATTCAAGGAATGTGTTCAAACCTAATATATAATCACTCCGACTCATATATATATATGAATGAAGCACCTACTCTATGGTCTAACAATTATCAGATGACTGCAGATTCTATTATTGTTCAATTAAAAAACAATAGTATTAATCAATTGTACTTAAAGAAAAATTCTTTTATAGTTTCAAACCCTTTTCCAGATTATTTTGACCAAATTAAGGGAAAAGAAATTGTAGGTTTTTTTAAAAACAATCAAATGAAAAATATAAATGTTTTTGGAAATGGCCAGGTTACATATACTTTACAGGATGAACAAGAAAAAATTTCTGGAATAAATACTGTTAAATGTAGCTTTATGAATATTGACGTAAATCGCAATAAAATAAAACGAATATCTTTTCAGGAAAAGCCAGAATCGGTTATTTATCCAATTGAAGAGCTTCCATCGGAATGGAAAAAGTTAAAAGGATTTATTTGGAAAGGGGATCAGAAAATTAATACCAAAGAAGATATTTGGAATTAATTTAAATACTTAAATAGCCATGATTTCTCTATTGGAATAATCCAATTTTCTTCTAAATCATATTTTGTTTGCACTAGGTTGTTAAAAACCTTCATGTTTTTTGTGACAACATTTTTAAATTCGGATAATGAAACAACTTTTGTATTGTCGTGATTATCTATATATGCTATATTTAATCTATTAAATAAGTCTAATTTAAATTGTTTTTCTATCTTTTTTATTGTGGAAACGGAGCTGTCTATAGAACAACCGCTAGCATTATTTAATGAATCGTTTACAAAAAGACAAATAAACCAATCTTTAACTAGAAAAGAACTTTCAACAGGCTTACCATGGGTATTCCAATTTTGACATAAATCGAATAAATACTTTTCAATTATAGACTTTTCCTGACTTGTAAACATTCTATCAGATTGATAAATCCATACTCTTGAATTATTGCTAATTTGGTTAAATGGCTTAAACATTATAAATCTTGTGCTTGAGCTATCATTTCAGCAATGTCCATTACTTTAATTTCGTTTTCTTTTTCTTTATTTTTTATACCGTCAGTCATCATGGTGTTACAAAATGGACATCCAGTAGCTATAAAGCTTGGCTTTACACTTAGTGCATCTTCAGTACGTTCTATATTTACGTCTTTATTTCCTTTTTCTGGTTCTTTAAACATCTGAGCACCTCCAGCACCACAGCACAAGCCTTTACTCCTGCACCTTTTCATCTCCACTAGTTCTGCATCCAGTTTTTCAATAAGATCTCTAGGGGCTTGATAAACATCATTAGCTCTTCCTAAATAGCATGGATCATGAAATGTTATTTTCTTTCCTTTAAACTCCCCTCCATCAACTATTAATTTTTCATCATTAATTAATTGCTGAATCAATTGTGTATGATGAACTACTTCATAATTACCACCGAGGTCAGGATATTCGTTTTTTAGTGCATTAAAACAATGTGGACAGGCAGTTACAATTTTATTTATTTCATACCCATTCATAACTTCGATGTTACTCATAGCCTGCATTTGAAATAAAAATTCGTTTCCAGCTCTTTTAGCAGGGTCACCACTACAACTTTCCTCTGTACCTAAAACAGCAAAATTAACATTAGCTTTGTTTAACAATTTAACCACTGCTTTAGTTATTTTCTTAGCTCTATCATCAAAACTTCCTGCACAGCCAACCCAAAAAAGGACTTCTGCTTTTTCTCCTTTGGCTAATAATTCAGCCATTGTAGGAACTATTAATTTGCTCATATATATTATTTTTCGAATACTTGAATTTTAACAGACTTTTCTACTAAATCTGTAAATCTACCAGAATACCTTGTTGCTCTCACCATGTGGTTATCTATCCAATGATAATTTCCTCCTCTAGGCTTGTCCATTAATAATCCGTGGTATTTAAATCCATTTTTGTCTAACCAATCTAAAGTTACTGCTCTATGTTCTTCAATTCTGGATGTAAAAAAGGTAATTATGTGCCCTTCATCATACCATTTGTTTAGAGTTTCTAAAGCTTCAGGATATAGTTGTGCAGTTACCATTCTTTCAGGCTCTTCGTTTGGTATATCATCACATATAGTACCGTCAATATCGATCAAATAATTTTTGATATTATCTGGCAACACAGGACTTATTAAATTACCATCTACGGTTTTATTAATTAATTTTTTTTCTTCTTTACTCATCTTTCCAGTTTAGTCTATCACTTGTAGAAAATTGCCAAGGCGCACCATTATTTTCTATATTATTAAAAATGTTATTTAATTCCATTGGAGCTGCAGATTCTTCCATTACCAAGTATCTTCTCAAATCAACAATAATTGATAAAGGGTCAATATTTATAGGACAAGCATCTGTACAAGCATTACAAGAAGTACATGCCCAAATCTCTTCTTTAGTTATATAATCGTTCAATAAAGATTTATTGTCTTGTTTAAATTCTTTATTTAGATCGATGTTTTTACCAACTTCATCTATTCTATCTCTAACATCCATCATTATTTTTCTAGGAGATAGTAACTTACCAGTCTGATTTGCAGGACATTCTGAAGTACACCTTCCACATTCGGTACAACTATAAGCATTAAGAATTTGAATTTTGTTTAAATCAATTACATCTTTCACTCCAAATCTTTCGGGTACTGCTTGGTCAGAAGTGGCTGCAAAAGGATCAATATTAGGGTCCATCATTTTACTTACTTCGTCTGTGACAGCTTGCATATTTGAAAATTTACCTAGAGGATTTAAATTAGAATAATAGGTATTAGGAAATGCTAAAATAATATGAAGGTGTTTCGAAATTACTAGATAATTGAGAAAAGCAAAAATTCCCAAAATATGAAACCACCAACAAGCTCTCTCAATAAAAATTAAAGAAGAATCATTATTTCCTTCTAATAAAGGAATTAAATATTGACTAACAGGATTCGAAAACATTGTGGTGTAATGAGAATCACCACGCTGGTAAAGTAAACTATCACTAGCATTCATTAAAAGAAAAGCAAACATTAATAGCACTTCAACTACTAAGATAATATTAGCGTCAGATTTGGGCCATCCTTTCATTTCAGGACTTAAAAACCTTTTAATGTTCATGAAATTCCTTCTAATAAAGAAAACGACACAAGCGATAAGAACTAATAAAGCTAAAATTTCAAATGATCCGATTAAGAAACTATAAAAACCACCCATAAATGACAAAACTCTATGAGTGCCAAAAATTCCATCAATAATAATTTCTATAACTTCAATGTTTATAATTACGAATCCTACATAAATAAGAATGTGAAAAAATCCAGCAACAGGTCGGTTAATCATTTTAGATTGACCTAAAGCAACTCTTACCATTGTTTTCCATCGATCTTTTTTATTATCGCTTCTATTTATTTCTTTACCAAGATTTATATTTCTTAAAATTTTACCAAAATTCTTAGAAAAGAAATAGGTAGAAATTACAAAAAAGAATAAAAAAGTGATTTGCGGTATAATACTCATTTATCTACTTGTTAGTTTTTTCTTTAACAACTCTAGTGCCACCAAGTAAAGAAAACGAAACATATCTTTTTGGTCTTGCTTTCATGTCAGCAATTAGGAGTTCAAGTTCTTTAGAAGAATTTTCTAAGTTTTTATACAATGCTTTATCATTTAAAAGCATACCTACACTACCTTCTCCATTTTCAATTTTTGTTAAAATTTTATTAAACACAAATAGAGAACTATCCACATTACTAATCGTATTTTTAATTTGAGATTTTGCTAAGGAATCAGTTAATGACTCAATATTAACTAACACATTTGATATAAGCTCGTTATTGTTATGAAGGTTAGTAGTTATAGATTCCACATTTAATAAAATGTTAGAAACTCTCACATCATTTTTATAAATAACGCTATCTAGTTTAATCATTGCTAATTCCATAGTACTAAATGTTCTATTAAGACTTAACAAACTACTAGTGAGGCTATTTCTTGCGTCCTTATCTAAAACAGTTGTAATTACTGTCATTACAGAATCAATGGAAGAAATTAAATCTTCAGCTTTGTTTTTTAATGGAAGAACTTGCTTATTAACTTCGTCTTTTAATCCACTTTCAATTTCTGAATACAAAGTGTCTCCAGGCATAGAATAATTAAGGTTATCACCAATGATTATTTGTAAAGCCTTTGTTCCCATTATATCGGAATTATAAATTTTGGCAATAGAATTAGAAGGTATTTTTAAACCGTTTTCTATAGTAAACTTTACAATAATTTCGTTCATGTTATTAGGGTGAAAATATATTTCACTTACAGAACCAACAGTTAAGCCATTTACTCTTACAGGAGAAGAAACTTCCATGCCATCAATATTTTGATAAACAGAAATATATTGGTCTGCATTTGAAAAAATATTATTCCCTCTTAAAAAGTTTATTCCCCAAACTAGAAGAGAAATAGCAATTAGAGCTGTTAATCCGATTTTAAATTCAGCATTAAACTTATTCATCTGATATTAGTTTTAATTTATTAGTTGCTTGAAAAAGGTTAACTTTTACTCCATCTTCAAATGCAATAACGAAAGCATCTGTAAATCCATTTTCTTTAGCCTTTTTTTGAATTTCTTTAGCCTCATCAACTGACTTTACAGAACCAAGCGTGTATTTATAAAACGGTCCTTCTTTAAAATATTGAACTTTCATTCCGTTAATGTTCTTTAAATCGATCAACACTTTTGATGTTGTAATTTGAACTTTAAATATAACACCATTATCTGAAAATTCATCGTTGGATTTAGAAGAAGTTTCAACTATTTTTTCAATGTCTAAAGATGAAAATTTTGCGATTTGTTCTAATTCTAATTTGTATTCTTTAAAAGCTCTAAATAAAGCTGAAGCCATGTATGTTTGTCCTTGTTTAGAATGTAAAAAATCTTCTTCATCAGGATTAGAAATAAAACCTAATTCTACTAGCACACTAGGCATAGATGTTCTACTTGTTACCCATAAAGGAGTTTGCTTCACTCCCCTATCAACCCTATTAACTCTAGTTTTAAATTGATTTTGTATTTTTTGAGCAATTAATATAGATTGATCTAGAAAGGTAGATTGATTAAGTGTTAGGGCAATAATACTTTCTGGAGATGTAGGGTCAAAACCGTCATAATTTTCTTCGTAATTATCTTCTAAATAAATAACAGAATTTTCTCTTTGTGCAATTCTTAAATTTTCTTTGGTATACCTTAAACCCATGACATGAGAAGATGTACCTTTAGCTGTCTTTTTTGTAAACGA
The DNA here is from genome assembly GCA_042091225.1 of Cryomorphaceae bacterium. GTDB lineage: Bacteria > Bacteroidota > Bacteroidia > Flavobacteriales > UBA7312 > JABAYQ01. The sequence goes on from JBELHW010000061.1 coordinate 8,879, forward strand.
ATCACAATGGATTGAAATAAATAAATCTGCATTTGCATCATTAGCAATATTAGTCCTGTCTTTAAGAGAAGGAAAGGAATCGTCCTTTCTTGTATAAACAACCTTTACGTCCTTAAATTCTTTCTGAATATATTCTCCTAACTTTAGAGTAACGTCTAAAGCAATATCTTTTTCTGTTTTGCTATACCTACCAGTCCCCATTGCTCCAGGGTCTTTGCCGCCATGACCTGCATCTAAAACAACGACTTCA
>JBELHW010000062.1:0-8920 GCA_042091225.1 Cryomorphaceae bacterium
GGCGATATATTAGCACAATTGACTGCTCAGAACTCGGACTTTGGCGAGCAAACAACTAGTAATTTCTGTGTAACCTCAGATGCACCTGCGCCAAGCTGGAGATGTGTTAACAACCAATGTATTGATCCACAAGACGGATCGGGAGAATACAGCTCTTACGATGCCTGTATCACCCAGTGTAGTCCTCCTTCTAGTATTAGCGATGACGAACTAGATTTAATGAATATTTATCCTAATCCGTTCAACAACATTGTTGTTTTAGAATCTGATTTAGTAGGTACATTAAACATATACAATACTTTATCTCAAATTATGATTTCTCAAACTAAAAACGAGTTTAAAATTGAGTTAGACTTATCAAGTTTAGAAAGTGGAATTTATTTTATAGAATTAAAAAATCAAATTTTTAAAATCATTAAGGAATAATTAAATAAATTTGTAGGGTGAAAATTATTATAAGCTTAGTTACCCGATTAATTCCCAGACATTATCTACATCACTTGAGTCATGTTTTCTTACAGTTTTTTTCTCTTTTTATGAGAGGAAAAAAATTCCAAGATCCTATAAACGGCATTACTTACAGAAAGTTGCTTCCGTATGGAAGAATTAATTCGAGAGAAAATGCCTTAGCTCCTGACAGTATGTCTCTAGAAAGACACCGTCTTTTATGGCTATATCTTAACCAAAAAACTAACTTTTTTAAAGACCAGTTAAGTTTTTTACATATAGCACCAGAATATTGTTTTTTACCACTTTTCAAAAAACAAAAAAATTTAAAATATACTACTGCCGATTTAAATTCTCCTTGGGCAGATATAAAAATGGATGTTCATGACATTCCTTTTGACGACAACTCAATTGATGTTATCATGTGCAATCATGTTTTAGAACATGTAGAAGACGACCATAAAGTAATGAGTGAATTTTTTAGAGTAATGAAAAAAGGAGGATGGGGTATTTTTCAAGTTCCAATTGATACATCTAGAGAAGAAACTTTTGATGACCCATCTATTACTGACCCTAAAGAAAGAGAAAGAAATTATTGGCAAGCAGATCATGTTCGTTTATACGGAAACGATTATGGAAAAAAATTAGCTGCTGTTGGCTTTGATGTTATAGAAGATAATTTTATAAATGAGCTTTCTCAGAAAGAGGTAGAAAGGTATGCCCTACCAAAAGGAGAATTAATTTACTTGTGTAAAAAGTCAAACTAGTTGTACATAAACAACTTTTTTAGTTTGAAAAAATTCTTGCTCATAAAATTCGCTTATGTCAAATTCTTTGTAGTGTTGTTTTAAGCCCGACAATTCTTTTGTCAAATCACCTCCTTTCAAATAAAGTATTCCGTTAGGAAAGTCGTTATTACATTCAATATTTATTTTGTCTTTTATCCAATTAACAAAAACAGGCATTTTAGTAACTGCTCTACTAATAATAAAGTCAAATTTCTGATTTATATTTTCAGCTCTTTGATGTAGTGCTGTAACATTTTTTAGTCCTAAAGACTGGGCTACAGCATTAACTACCTTAATTTTTTTTGCGATACTATCAATAAGTAAAAACTCAACTCCAGGAAATAAAATTGCTAATGGAATTCCCGGAAAACCTCCCCCAGTTCCTACATCCATTATTTTACTTCCGCTCTTAAAGTCAACAATTTTAGCAATTGCCAAAGAATGCAAAACATGGCGTTCCATTAATAAATCAATATCTTTTCTTGAAATTACATTTATCTGGGCATTCCAATAAGTATAGAGAGGTAATAATTGTTCTAGTTGTTGTTTTTGGATAGAACTAAGATTAGGAAAATAAGGATGTAAATTCATTAAAACTGATTTAGTTTTCCGTCTAGTAAAGCAAACAATTGTTCTCTCGAACGAAAAAGCTGAGCCTTAACTGTCCCTACAGGCATTTTTAATTCGTCTGCTATTTCCTGATAAGAATATTCTTTAAAATACCTTAAACGTACTAAACGGCGGTATTTGGGCTCTAAACTAGAAACAATTTGACGAACAATTTGTAGCCTTTGTTTTTTGAGTAAGAAGTTTTCGGGATCTAAGCCATCGTCTTTAATGTCAAAAGAAATTTCGCTTCCATCCTCCCCTTTTTTTGTCTGGTCAATAGAAAAGGTAGGTAATTTCTTTTTTCTTAAAAAATCAATAGCGTTGTTTCTAGCAATTGTAAACAACCAGGTACTAAAAGCAAAATTTGGAGTATATAAATGTAATTTATTAAATGCCTTTCCTAATGCTTCAATCGTTAGTTCTTGAGCTAATTCTTTATCGCTGATTTTCTCAAGTAACATGAAAAAGATTGGGTCTCTATACTTTGCCATTAGAGAAGAATAAGCACGTTGATCTCCATTTTTAAGCGCTTTTTCTATCAATATCAAATCTTGTTTTGCTTTTTCTGTAAGCTGTCTTTTTACCATCTTTTCTTTTTTGAGAGAACGTTAGAAATTCCGAAAATAAGTTGGAAAATTATCATTAATAAATCTAAAAATACAATAAAGTAGCTAATATCTTTTTCCTCCAGTTTTTTCATAAATGGAACATAAATAAAGTATTGAATCAATGTTTTAAATGCAAACAAAGAAAGTACTAAATACAGGCTATAGCTATTAGCTATTAGAAAGATAAACGAGAACCAAAACAAGAATTGACTAATAGAAAATAAGCCAAGTAGAATTTTTAAATCCAAAGAGTATTCTGTACTAGTACTAAGGTGTCGCGATTTTTGTCTTATCCAGGAAAACCAACTTTCTTTAGGTAGTGAAAGAGTAGCCGAACTTTTATCTATACTTATTGTGGTATTATGTTTGTTGGCTACTTCTCTTATAAATAAATCGTCATCTCCAGAGGGAATGTGTAAATGACTAGCAAAGCCTTTGTTGTCGAAAAACAATGATTTTTTATAGGCCAAATTTCTACCTACTCCCATATAAGTTTTACCAATTAGAGAAAAAGAAAAATATTGCAATGCTACCTGAAAAGTATCAAAACGCACTAATTTATTTAATAGGCCTTTTTTCTTAATGTAGGCACCATATCCTAAAACTATCTGGGTAGTTTCAGAAAAGGAAGAAACCATCGACTTAATCCAATTATTATCAATCGGAACACAATCGGCATCGGTAAGTAATAAGTAATCGTATTTAGCAGCTTTTATCCCTAAAGAAAGAGCAAATTTCTTACCTACTCGTTTCGGGATATCTTCCGTAATAGTTACCAACTTTACCTGAGGGTGGTATTCCCATTGTTTTAAAACCTGTTTGGTATGGTCATTGGATTGGTCATCTACAACTACTAATTGAAAATAAGAATAATCTTGCTCTAGTATTTTAGGAATTAATGTTTTAAGATTATAGGCTTCATTAAAAGCACAGACAACAACCGATATTTCCTTATTATAATCCGATTCATTCTTTTTAAAATGATTGACCTTTCTGAAAATAAATAGGTAGTAGCACAATTGAATTGCAGCACTAACAGCAAATACAAGTAAAACAATAGAGATAAAATTCATTAATGCAATAATACGGATATTTAATTTTTTAAAATCCGTAATAATTATCTTGATTCTTAATTTATCTTTGAGGAAAATTTTGTGTTATGGATTTTAAACTGTTAAAGCAAGACAAGGCTACAAAAGCAAGGGCTGGAGAATTAACTACAGCTCATGGAGTTATTAAGACTCCTATTTTTATGCCTGTTGGTACTGCTGCTACCGTAAAAGGAGTGCATCAGCACGAATTAGAACAAGATACGAAAGCACAAATTATATTAGGGAATACCTATCATTTATACTTGCGTCCTAAATTAGAGGTTTTAGAAAAAGCAGGTGGATTGCATCATTTTATGAATTGGCATAAGCCAATACTTACCGATAGTGGTGGTTATCAGGTATATTCCTTATCAGGAAAAAGAAAAATAAAAGAAGAGGGAGTAAAATTTCAATCTCATATTGACGGTTCTTACCACATGTTTACACCAGAATATGCCATGGACATTCAAAGAACAATAGGAGCTGATATAATTATGGCTTTTGACGAATGCACTCCTTATCCTTGCGATTATCGTTATGCAAAAAAATCGATGCATATGACCCATCGTTGGCTAAAACGATGTTGCGACAGATTTGACTCTACACAAGCTAAGTACGGCTTCGACCAAACTTTGTTTCCTATTGTGCAAGGATCTGTTTATAAAGACCTAAGAAAGCAATCGGCAGAACAAATTGCATCTTTCGAAAGAGAAGGGAATGCAATCGGTGGCTTATCAGTTGGGGAGCCACACCACCTGATGTATGAAATGACCGAAATTGTTTGTAATGTTTTGCCGGTAGAGAAACCAAGGTATCTTATGGGTGTAGGGACTCCTTCCAATTTACTGGAGAATATTGCTTTGGGGGTTGATATGTTCGATTGTGTTATGCCTACCAGAAATGCAAGAAACGGAATGCTATTTACAAGCGAGGGAACAATTAATATTAAAAATGCCAAGTGGAAGGATGATTTATCTGAGCTAGACCCAAATGGTACATCATATGTAGACCATACCTATTCTAAGGCATATCTTAAACATTTGTTTAGTGTAAACGAGCTTTTAGGAAAACAAATTGCTACCTTACACAATATTAGATTCTATGTATGGTTAATGGAACAAGCAAGAGAACAAATATTAGAAGGTACTTTTGATAATTGGAAAACACAAATGGTTAAAAAACTTGATCAACGCTTGTAGATGAGAAAACTCGACTGGTATATCATTAAAAAGTTTTTAGGAACTTTTTTCTTTTCCATCTCATTAATCTTAATCATTGTGGTGGTTTTCGATATTTCGGAAAAAGTAGACGATTTTTTTGAAAGCGAGGCTCCTTTGAGAGCAATTCTGTTCGATTATTATTTAAACTTTATTCCATATTTCGGCAACCTATTTAGCCCGCTATTTACATTTATAGCCGTTATATTTTTCACCTCCAAAATGGCTACTAATTCAGAAATTATTTCCATACTTAGTAGTGGGGTGAGCTTTAACAGAATGCTTCGTCCGTTTATGATATCGGCAATATTTTTATGTATTTTATCTTTTGTTTTAGGAAACTTTATTATCCCTAAATCCAATCAATTGCGTTTAGATTTTGAATACGAATATTTAAAATCACCCTACAAAAACAGGGATAAAGACATACATATGCAGATAGAGCCTGGTACTTTTATCTATATAGAAAGTTACAATACAAAGAAAAACATAGGCTATAAATTTTCTATTGAAAATTTTGAAAACAAACAACTCAAGAAAAAACTTTACTCTAGTTACATACAATGGGATGAGCAAAAAGAAAAATGGACTATCCATAAATATATAGAAAGAGAAATTGACGGACTTTACGAAGAGATTAACAAAGGCGAACAAAAAGATACGGTTCTAAATCTGCGTCCTCAAGATTTTAATTTCCGATTAAGCATGGTAGAAACCATGAACTATAAGGAACTGAATGCTTTTATTGATAAAGAAAAAATGAAAGGTTCTAAAAATTTGGTTTTTCATTTGATAGAAAAGCATAAACGGACTGCTTTTCCTTTTGCAACGATTATTCTAACTATAGTGGCGGTGGCTATGGCAAGTAGAAAAGTTAAAGGAGGTGTGGGTCTCCATCTTGGTCTTGGTTTACTAATTAGCTTTTCTTACATATTGTTTATGCAAGTGTCCACTACTTTTGCCACAAATGGGGATTTATCTCCTCTATTTGCCGTCTGGATTCCTAATATATTGTTTGCTACTCTTGGGCTGTACCTTCTTAAAAAAGCACCTAAATAGCCTTTGCCTTATTCCAATAAACATCTAGCTCCGAAAGGCTCATTTGGTCCATAGTTTTATTTTCTTTGCTAAGTTCTTTCTCCATAAACTGAAAGCGCCTAATAAATTTCTTATTGGTTTTTTCTAAGGCATCTTCGGGGTTAATATCAATGAAACGGGAGTAATTAATTAGAGAAAATAAAAGATCGCCAAATTCTTCTTTAGATTTTTGGGAGTCTTTGTTATCTATTTCTTGTTTAAACTCGGCTAATTCTTCTTGGACCTTGCTCCAGACCTGTTCTTTATCGTCCCAATCGAATCCTACTCCTCTAGCCTTTTCTTGGATTCGGATAGCTTTAACCATGGCTGGTAAAGATTTAGGGACTCCTTCTAAAACCGATTTTTTACCTTCTTTAAGTTTTAATTTTTCCCAGTTAGCTTTAACTTCTTCTTCCGAGCTAACTTTTACATCTCCATAAATATGAGGATGGCGATGGACTAACTTATCGCAAATTCCGTTAAGAACGTCGCTTATGTTGAAGCGATTCGATTCCGAAGCAATTTTAGAATAAAAAACAAGATGAAGCATTACGTCCCCTAATTCTTTTTTTATCTCATCGAAGTCATTTTCTACAATAGCATCAGATAGCTCATATACTTCTTCTAGGGTTAGGTAACGCAAAGATTCCATTGTTTGTTTCTTGTCCCAGGGGCATTGCTCTCGCAATTGATCCATTATATCAAGCAATCGTTGAAAGGCAATTAGTCTAGCATCCATATTTAAAAAAATTTATTCAAAAATAACATAACAATTCATACCTTTGCTGCTCAACAGAATAATATGGAAGTAGTTTTATTATCAATCGTTTTATTAGGACTTGGTTTTGCCGGAATAGCAGTAAAGATTTTATTGAAAAAAGATGGCAAGTTTGCGGGTACTTGTGCTAGTCAGAGTCCTTTTTTAAACAAGGAAGGCGAAAACTGCGGTTTTTGTGGTGCTACTCCAGAGGAGATGTGTAAAAAGGAAGAAGTTTAGTCTATTATCCTTTGTTCAAACCCTGGACTTGCCCAAGTCTTCCAAAGCTGATTTTCCCCATATACTAAAAAGGCATCTAAATCCTTATTTTGTTTTAAAAAGCTTTTTACCGAATCCACCCCCATTACCATAAATGCAGTAGCATAAGCATCGGACAACATACAAGAATTAGCTACCACAGTAGCACTAAGTAAGGTATGGTTTACGGGGTATCCTTTTATGGGGTCAATGGTGTGAGAATAAATTTGTCCGTCTTTAATGTAAAAATTTCGATAGTTGCCCGATGTTGCCAACGATTTGTTTTCTAACTCCAGCACTACCTGGAAGCGATCGCTAGGGTCTGGTTTTTGTTGGGGCTTATCAATGCCTACTTTCCACCAATTTGACTTGCTATTTTTTCCCGATGCTCTTAGCTCTCCTCCTACTTCAATAAGAAAATTATTAATTTTTTTAGACTCCAAAAATTGAGCAATTACATCTACGGTATAACCTTGAGCAAGGGCATTAAAATTAAGGCTAAAATTATCGGGCATTAGTAAGGTGCTATCGTAAACACTTACTTGCTGATAGCCAGTATATTGTTGTGCTTTTTTTACTTCCAGATCGCTTACATCTATCGTATCGCTAGAGCCAAAACCCCACAATTCTATAAGTGGATTGATAGTACAATCTATAGCTCCATTACTTTTATCGGAAACCATTACGGAGGCATTAAAAACAGCCAAAAAATGGGAATCTAAAACCAAGTCTCTAGCCCCATTATTCAATTTAGAAATTAATGAATAAGGAACGTAAGTAGATAGAGAACTATCAATTTCGCTAAATATACTATCTATAGATATTTGATAGTCGTTATCCTGATTACTCATGTATTTAATGCTGTAGGTAGTTCCTTGAGCAAAACCAAAATTGTGTATTAAGCTATAATCGGCTTTATAGCCACAAGCCATTAAAAACAAAAGTAAAAACCATAATTTATTCATGGAACAAAAATAAAAAAAATGTACCTTTAAATCCTTATTTTAATTTTTATGAAAATAGCTGCAAATAGCCCCAAAGAATATTACGATAAAGTTGTTCCGGAAAGAAAGGCTTTTATGGAAAAACTACACCAAACTATCGAGGATAATCTACCAAACGGATTTGAAAACCAATTGAGTTATGGCATGCCATCTTGGGTGGTGCCTCTTTCCTATTTCCCTGACGGATACCATTGTAAGAAAGATACTTCTCTTCCTTTTATAAGCATTGCATCTCAAAAGAATTTTATTGCCCTATATCACATGGGCATCTATGCACAGCCTTCTTTAATGAAGTGGTTTGTAGAGCAATACCCTAAGCATTGCTCCAGAAAATTAGATATGGGAAAAAGTTGCATTCGTTTTAAAAAAATAGAAGAAATCCCTTTTGATTTAATAGCACAACTTTGCCAAAAAATGAATCGGGATCAGTGGATTGAAATTTACCAAAACAACTTTGTAAAAAAATAATTATTTCTTTTTCAGAAAATCTGTTTTAAGCACTACTCTAGTTCCGTTTAGCTTACAATCTACCTCTTTTGGGTCATCTGTTAGTCGGATGCTTTTTACTTTAGTACCTTTTTTAATCACTAAAGGAGAACCTTTTACATTTAGTGTTTTATTAACTATTACGCTATCGCCATTTTGCAATAAATTACCATTACAATCTTTCGTGTCCATAAATCTATTTTTAACAAAAATAGAAAAAGTGTTTGTAATTACAGAAATTAAAATATAGCTTAGATGCTCTTATTAAGGCCTTGGCAAGTTAATTTTTAACTTATAAAACGCCTGAAATGAAAAAGCTTCTCTTACTACCACTCCTTTTCCTTTTTTTAACATCCGATGCTCAAAACAAGTTAGAAAAAAACAAATAAAATGAAAAAACTCAAGCTAATTAGCTTGGTAGTTTTTTCTATTGAAACAGTTTTAAGTTGGTAAAAAACTATTTGTATTTTTAAACCATAAATTTAAAACTGATAAAATTATGAAGTACATCAAATATTTTCTAGGATTTATTGCCTTATTAGTCTTGTTGTTTATTACAAAAGGTTTTGTAAACCCTA
>JBELHW010000063.1:0-8873 GCA_042091225.1 Cryomorphaceae bacterium
CTTCTCCATAAATTATGGGAACATCTGGTTTGTTAGGTGTAATTATTCTTTACCTATTTGGAGTTAAATAGTAATGATATACTTTACTAATTAGGCATCTTAGAAAGATTTACCCTCTGCTTTCTAGTAGAAATCGTTTCTAAAAAAGCAATTAAAGCATTGACTTCTTCTTTTGATAAATCTAACTTTTTAAGAATAGGAGAAGTAACAGGAAGCAATGAATCTCTAGGTGTACCTAAATATTTTTTCTGTATTGGTGACGGATTTCCCAAATTATAAAACTCGATAACATCCAATAAAGAAGGAAAATGACCATGATGCATCCATGGTCCTGTTTCTGATATTTCACGTAAAGTAGGTGTCTTAAATTTACCGACATCCGTTAATTTTTTAGTATAATAATAACGCCCTAAGTCTTCATCTTTAGCACCGAATAATGTTTGGCCATCATTATGGAATTGATTGTCTGAAAAATAAGGAGTATTATGACAGTTAATACATCTAGCTTTCGTTCTAAATAAATGCATTCCCAATACTTCTTGATCTGTAAAAAGATCTTTTTTCCCATTTACAAAACGATCAAACTTACTATTATGGCTAACCTGAGATCTTTCGTATGTTGCTAGTGCTTTTAAAATCCTATCGAGAGTAACCTCCTTATCTCCAAAAGCTTTTTCAAAAAATTTATGATAACCTTTAATTTTTTTAATGTTTTCAACTGCAACTTCATGATTTGTATTCATCTCCTTAGGATCTAAGATTGGAGAAATTGCTTGATTTTCTAAACTTTCAGATCTGCCATCCCAAAATAGAGTTTTTGCAAAAGCTACATTTTTGATTGTCATGGAGTTTCTTTTATTCCTTTGAAGGTTATGACCTTTAGATCGGGTTATGTTGTCTGTCCAAGCTAACTCAGGATGATGACAACTTGCACATGCAATCTGACTTGTTTTTGACAACCGACCATCAAAAAATAGAAATTTACCTAAATCTCTTTTTGCTTTTGAATATGGATTGTTTTTAGGATAAGGAATTTTCTTTGGAAGGCTGCCAATATCTTGAAATGCACTTTTATCTACTAAAGAGTCTAAAAAGGGTTCTGGCCATTTGCTATGGTCTAGTTGACTGTATACTTCTCTCAGTTCGGAAATATTTACATAATCGTTATCTTCATTTTTACAGTTAATAAAAAACACAAAAATGAAAATATAACAAACAAATCTACAACATACTCGGTACAACACAGTTTTCATTCAAATCAACAGGATCAGGATAATTATTACTATTATAAATAAAATATTGTGACTCAATAGTTCCTCCAAAAAGTGAATTATTAGTCGCCTGCAAAGTTAAGTTTATTTCAAATACTTCTGTGTTAATCTTTTTGTAAGTTCCCTCTCCGCTTATCTGAATCACATAAGAGTTTCCATTTGTTCCTGCTATGATAAGGTCTTGCTCTATAACTCTTACAATTCCTCTATCAGTACTATTACCATTATCTGGAAAAAATTCTAAAGCTTCAGGAATATTAAAACCTGGAGAATTTGCAGCATTAATAGATTCATTTGTAAACCATCGTTTCAAATTAAATGAATTTGTTGTATTTCCTAAATTAGGCGAATTAAAACCAATTCTAAAAGCATGATGGTATATATCATCACTTGTATTAGGTGTTCCTTTATCGTCAAATAAAACTGCATTAGGATGGTCAGAAGTTACCACTACAGGATATGTAAATGCGAAAAAACTTGACCACTCACACTTGTTATCATTTGGATCAAATAACCAATTTTCTCCATAAGTTCTATAGAAGGGATTAGAAAGGTTATAAAAGTTATATGCTGTATTAGTATTATTATCTCTTTCTACAAATATCGGTTTGGTAATGGTAAACCGATTGTTTCCAACTAAAGTGTAGTTATCCAAATTATTCATTTCAAATATCGTCTTAAACTCTAATACATCAACTGCAATATTCTCGTTTACGGTTAGAATATATGTTATTTTAGTTGGGTCTGTAATCTCTCGCTTTACTAAATTGTAATCGAAATTACTCGATTGCTCTAATAAGAAATCTTTATCCTTTATTTCTGATAGCACATAACCATCAGGGAAAACAACATTAATTTCTACCTGCTCTCCCTTATTACCTATAATCTCTTTACTATTAGGAGGAGCAAATTGATAGCTAAAATCTAATTTAGAAAAATTAACTATTAATTCATTTTCTGGATTTGAGTCATTGGGGATTCCTATATTAACATCTGATCTTGTGCTTGATATTAATGAAAAAATAATTTCTGGGTTCTTTGATACATCCCATCTATCGTTAAATTTTACATAAATCGTATCAACTCTTTGTGTTTTTGTAAATCTTAATTGATTTGATGGTGTTATTTCTACTCCTAAAATATTTTTTATATCAGCTTCAAACTCCACACTTATTATTTCTTCTATCGATTTTGTTGTTAACGCTACGGGTATTTTTAACTCTTTGAAATTATCTTTAGTATAAGAAGAAACAGTTGGAGTTGCGTTATCTACTGATGGTTTTTCAATAACATTGTTATTATTATCTACTTGTAAACGAAATCTTACAAAAGACCCTATACTATCATCAAAAGAGATTGGTTCTTCATCTGTACAAGTAAAGAAACTAAAAGCAATTATGATAATGAATAAGAATCTTTTAATATCCTGCATTTTGTTGTATATTTTGATTCAAATTAACACTTTCTGAAGGAATCGGTAAAATTAAAAAATTTGATGGGTACGAAAGATTGCATACTGAAGAGATACAACCCAAATCTCTAGCTACATTTCTTTTAAATCGAATAATATCAAATAATAAATGACCCTCAAAAGCTAACTCCCTTCGTCGCTCGTCAAAAATTTCCTCAAAGTCTATTCCTAACGTTGTTATGTTCGTTAAGTTTGCTCTTGTTCTAATTGTATTCAAATCTGTCAATGCAACTGAAATATTTCCTAGTCTAGCATTGGCTTCAGATCTAACAAGATACATCTCTGACAATCTAATAAATGTAGTTCCTGCATCACCTTGAAACTTTTTTGTAAAGAAGTATGATACAGGAATCTCAACACCGTTTACAGATGTTGTAAGATTTGCTTCAATAAACATATTATAACGAACATCTACTGCATCATACATATTTAGTAAATCGCCAGAAGCTACATATTTTTCGTAGTTTGTAGAAGAAATATAATTAAAATGTTCAGAGATACTCGAAGAGACACTACCGTTTGTTGTTCTAGGTGCAGAAAACTCTAACAAAACTTCATTTACTGGTTCAACATCTTTTTCCCATTCATCTACATAAGAGCCACCTTCCATAAGACTTACTTCAGTTGAATTGATTACCTGCGATGACATGTCTCTAGCTTTTTCCCAATCATTCATTTGTAAAGCAATTCTTGAATATAAGGCTTTGGTATTAATTTTATTGAAATAAGAAAAAACAGGACCTGATAATAGCTGATTATTTGTCATTATATCTAATGCTTCTTCAAAATCATTTTGAATAAATTGATAGGTTTGAATCATAGTTTCTCTTAATGGAAAATCTTTACCAGCAGTTAAAGTTTTTCTATTGTATATAACGCCAAGGTGTGAGGCATCTGGAGTAAAATGATAATTTTGTGCATAGTGAATTACTAATTGATAATGCATAAAACCTCTTATAACTAAAAGTTCTGCCTTCATTTGAGTAGACTCTTCCATAGATAAAAAACTAAAAGAATCCAATCGTTCTAATATGAGATTTGTTTGATTTATAATTTCATACAAATCAGAATATAGATTTGAATAATTAGAATCATCAAACCTATCATTGAAGTTATAACTATTCTCAAAATCATCAGGTACTCTTACTAATTTACTCGTATTGCTAGGAGTAAATGTTATATTTCCGCCTTGTATATCAGCATATATAGTAAGCTTAGAAGACAAAAGGCCTTCTATATCTCTATAAATACCAGAATATGCCTCTAAAACACCTTGCCTATTAGAAAGCTGTTCATTAATAGAAACTTGAAGATCTGGCTCTACGTACAGAAAATCTTCACAACTTACAAAAAGTAATGATAAAGAAATGGATATTATATATGATACAAACTTACTCATATTAAAATCTAGCGTTAATTCCCATAGAAATAGTTCTCATTTCTGGGTATGTATTACGATATTCTGCCACACCATTTTTCCCTTCTGGAGATTTATCTTTAAACCAATAAAACAGATTAGATCCGTTTATAAATAGAGATAAATTATTTAAGGGGATTTTCATTTGTTCTAATGGAAAGTTATATCCAATGTTAACAGATTTTAGCTTAATGTGAGAGGTGTCAAATAGGTATTTAGAACTATTAGAAATTATTTTTCTAGCTCTCGTTATCGCTTGATAATTTGCTACATCTCCTTGTTCTTGCCAGGTATCATCAAAAATATTAACACTTAAATTTCTATTGACTAACAGATTGTAATTATCTAGTAAAGTTCTATGTAATATAATATCTGCACCATAGTTATAAGATAAAATAACGTTAAAAGAAAAGTTCTTATAAGTCATTCTACTATTAACTCCTCCATAAAAATCAGGTTGAGAATCTCCTATAGGTTGCCAATTTGTTTCATCAAAATTATTTGATACAAATGCTGCGTCATAAATTTGATTATCTACACGATATAACTCATTTCCTGTAGCGGTATCAATTCCTACAAAATCGTATCCCCATAAAGTAGATGTAGAAAATCCTATGCGCTGAGCACGTGCTACTTCTGATGCAGAAAACTGTGAACCTAAACCTAATAAATCAGTAACTTCATTTTGGATTTTCGTAAATGTAATGTTTGTATTCCATTGAAAATTCTCTTTTTCTATAATATTTGCCCCTAATGTTAACTCTATTCCTTGATTATACATTTCTGCTCCATTAATTTGAACAGAATTTAAACCTACTTCAGGAATTACATTTCTTGAAACAATAATATCATTGATATTGTCTCTAAAAACATCTGCCACAAACTGAAAACGCTCTAAAAAATTGAAATCAAGACCTATGTTGAATTTATTATTTTTTTCCCACCCTAAATTAGGGTTTGGCAAAGAGGAAAGATTTGCGTAGGAATTAGAATTATAGCCATTATCGTAGACGCTATATAAGCCCAATGCTCTGTATGAACCAATTCTCGAATTACCTGTTGTTCCATAACTTAGTCTTAGCCTCAAAAAGTTAATAAATTCATTTTCAGATAGAAAATTTTCATTACTAATATTCCAGCTAGCACCAAATCCACCATTGAAAGCAGTATCATTATCGCCACCAAAAGCAGAACTTTGATCTATTCTAAAATTTAGTAAAAAGAAATATTTCTTATTAAAATTATAATTTAGTTGTGAGAAATAAGAAACTCCATAATTTTCTGAGCTATCTTCTCTAAAATCTACTTCCTCTGCATCGGATATTGGTTGTGGTGTTTCAAAGTTTACAAAACCATCTCCTCTATGATAACTTAGATCTACTTTTTCACCTCTCAATTCTAAACCTAGAATAGCATCGAAAGCATGTTTTTCTAAACTTTTATTATAAGTAACATTTCCACTCCAGTTCCATCTTTTAGAATTACGTTCGCGTAACACTCTTCTTCCATAAGCTCCGTCATTAAACTGACCAGAACCATTAAGTCCAGAAAAAAATCGATCTTCATCTTTAAAGAAAAAATCCATTCCAAATAGAGATGATAATTTTAAGTAATCATTCACCTGATAGTTAATTCTTATACTATTTAAAAAACCAAAAGTCTCTGACATTGCTCTATTCTGTTCTGCGACAGCTAAAGGGTTGCCATAAGTTTTGAAAAACGTAAAGTCTCCATTTTCATCAAAAGGCTCTATAGTTGGTGGTAAAGCAAAATTATAAAGTGTGTTAGGATTATTTTTTATGATAAAAGATGGAGATAAACGAAGTAATATTGACAATCTATCATTATTATAATCTAAGGCAAAAGTTGAATTAATTTTTTTAAAATCATTACTTACTTGTGATTCGTTATTTTTTTGAAAACCCGCACTTAAACGATACGTCCAATTTCCTTTACCTCCTGATGCTCCTATATTATATCTTGAAAAAGTTCCTGTGCTATTCAGTAAATCGAACCAATTAGTATTAACACCATTCCATTCTTGTAAATTTTCAACTAGTCCACTATTTAAATTATATAAATTTACTATTTTTTGATATTGCTCTCCATCTAAATATTTAAATTGATTAATTGCCTTACTGAATCCTGTTTGAATTGATGCCTCAAAAACTAAATCTCCTTTTCTTCCTGATTTTGTTGTAATAATGATGACTCCATTAGCAGCGTCTGCTCCGTAGATTCCGACGGCAGCTGCATCCTTTAGGACGTTAAAACTTTCAATGTCTTGAACTCCTATTTTCGCTAAAGGGTTTAAAATATTTTCTGATAGATTACCCGTACCAATATCAAAAAAATTACTGCCATCAATACCTATTTCTTCAGCCATAATAATTCCATCAACAATAATTAAAGGCTGAGTTGATGTTCCTACGGCATTTGCATTTAATGGAGTTAGAGACCCTTTTCCTCTAATATCGATATCAATAGCCTCTCCTAACTCAGGGTTAATTTCAACATTAAGCCCTGCAATCTGACCTTCTAGTAACTCTTCAAAAGAAACAACAGGTTGTTCTTTTGAAATTTCTTCAGGTTTTACTGTAGAAATACTGCCGACAACTTCTTCCCGAAGTTTTTTGGTTCCATATGATGAGGTTATTACAATTTCATCAAGTATATTCTCTTTTTCTGATAGGAATATTTCATAATCATTTTTTGATGTAATAGGAACTATTAAAGTTTCGTAGCCAATATATGAAACACGAAGAGTATATTGTATATTTTCTTCTTTTTCTATATATATCTGAAATTTCCCATCAAAATCTGTTGTAGTTGCTTGATTTTTTCCCTTTAAAATGATTGTAGCACCTAAAAGAGGTTCATTAGTTTTTCTGTCCTTTACAATTCCTCTAATTTCTTGAGTTTGGGAATAAGTAATAATTCCGGAGAATATATAGAAACATAAAAAAACTATTTTTCTACTCATTTTTTAGGATAGATAAACTTTACCGTTTAAACGGTAAAGTTTATTGTTTTTAAAAATTTCAAATAATTAACGTACAATCAATTTTTTAATTGCTGTTTTGTTATCACTAACAAGCTTTAATAAATACATCCCAGAAGCTAGATTATGGTCAATTGTTTCATTCTCTACGACTCCCTTTTGAAGTTGTCTTCCGTTGATGTTATAAATACCATAACTAACTTTGTCTTTAAAATCACCTTTTACATAGACAAAGGCTTCAGATGGGTTCGGATAAATAGAAATAGCACTAGTAAATACTTGATCAACACTCAAGGTACTTGGATCTAAAGTGTAAAGCTCATTTCCTGTATTTCCATCATCACCCTCAAAATACAAAAGATTATTAAAAACAACGATCTCGTCTACGTCTTTAATTACATTATCTAGTTGTTTAACAGTTGTTCCGTTAGTTCTAAATAAATGCTTTTCACTGCCTTGCCCATCTTTTCCACTATAATAAAGATAGTTGTTATATACTGCATAATCAGAAGGATCATGATTACTATTAGTTCCTGAAATATTACTAATATTTACTACATTATCTGCTGACGGATTATATACCCAAAGTTGATCTCCAGTTCCGTCATCTCCATCAAAGAATAATTTCCCTTCCCAAGCAAAAATATTAGCAATATTTGTTACAGAAGAATTTGTAGCTGCAGCTACTTCAATAGTTCCAGACGGAGTACCATCTGTAACCCATAAATCATTTTCAGCTTCGAAATATACTTTGCCGTCTAAATGAGTTAAGTTGCTCATAGAAGAACTACTATTTCCTGGATCAATATCTTTTAATAAGGTGAAACTTTGGCTTGTTATATCATACAAGAAAGGCTCGTAATTTGAATTATTTGCATCAACAGAACCGCCATTACCATCGCCTACCATATATCTCATGTAAATAATTAATTCAGTATCACTTAACTTTGCAATGTTTCCTCCAGACATTTGCGGAAACCCTGAACCTACATCAGCAATTGGCTGAAATGTAGTTCCGTCATATTCATAAATTGAATTGTTAGTATCGATACTTGTTTTAGTCGTTGTATTAATCATGTAAGCTTTAGAACCAACCACGATAGGACTAACTGTAGAGAAACCATTATTGGTATAAACAGTATTTTCGGCTGTTCCATCAGATTCAAAAATTCTAGTAATTCCTTCGTTTTGCTCCCAAGCAGTAAAATATAATTTTCCATTGAACTCGAAGAAATTATCTACAGTACCATTACCTGACCCTGTTCTAAATTCTTTGAATAAATTTGTTCCACTAACTGTACCATCGGTAATCCACATTTCTTTTCCTAAATCTACTCCACCAGTATTCGTACCTCCAGAATCATCTGCATAAAAATAAAGAGCCCCATTAAATACATAAAGTTCAGCTGGGCTTGAATTTCCTGAACCCGCATTAATATCTATAAACTGTGTTACCTGCGCTGTTAAAGTACAGGAAATAAGAAATAAAAAGAGTGTGTAAAGTTGTTTCATAATTTATTATTTTAATTTATTCTAAATAAATACAAATATAGTCCTTTTTAAAATATAAATTATTTTACAACATAAATTTTAGTTGAAAAATAAGTAAAAACTTAAATAATTCTATGAAAATAAATATTATCCTTTAACTTCCAAGGATCAACAACTCATTAACTACAATCTCGGTAACATATCTTTTTTCACCTTCTTTAG
>JBELHW010000064.1:0-8850 GCA_042091225.1 Cryomorphaceae bacterium
ATAAGACAAATTAGCTCTACCATATTCTCTAATTTGAGATGGTAAAACCTGACCGCCGTTAAGCTGAGCTAAGTATTGAGCACCATAACAAACAGCCAAAATTGGAAGCTTACCAATTATCATTTCTAAATTAGGAATAGGAGCATTATCATCTCTAACAGAGAATGGACTTCCGGACAAAATAACTCCCTTTAAATTAGATAAGTTATTAGGAATATTATTATACGGATGTATTTCACAATAAATATTTTGTTCTCGAATTCTTCGAGCAATCAATTGAGTGTATTGAGATCCGAAGTCTAAAATTAAAATCTTTTCGTTGGTCATTATCAAAAAATTAATGGGCTAAAATAACAAAATTTGTATCTAGTGGGTCAAACTCACTTTTTAATATATCAAATAAACCGTCGCCATACTTTAAATAGAAAGGAATAAAATTATCAAACCTTTCCTGAGAAGAGTTGTGAGGAAAAAGTGACTTTTTAATATTTGTAATCTGATTAAGGCTAGTAGAATGTTTATTTTTTTCGTGTTTTAAAAGTTTTTTAGACAAGTTATCAAACGATTTAAGGCATTTACTTTTTTCAGCATCAATACTAGATTTAATAGAGGAATCTTGATATTTATTAGCTAATGAACCAAACAATTCTTCTATTAGTTTGTTTTGATAAGTAAAATCTTCTGTATATGCAGTGTTCTTTAAAACAAAAGATTTTTGAATTTCATGTACTGAAAGAAATAAATCGTCGAAATTTAAATCCAATTTTTTTATTTTTTTATGCTTATTGTCATCTACAATGAGAGCAGAATTCCTAAGAACTAACATAGGAAAAACAATTTTTTCAAAATCAAAGAAATCTTTTAACTGCATCCAGTATGCTATTTCTGAGGGACCTCCAACATAAGCGATATTTGGAAGTAAAATTTCTTGATAAAGTGGTCTCATTAAAACATTCGGACTATAACAGTAGTTTGACAAGTCAACTTTTTTATTACTATCTATTCGCTTTCTAGAGTTATCATTAAGCTCGAAAAAATTAATTTCTCTCACATTTGATTGTTTTTTATAATGTTTTGAAAGAAGACCAGAGGTTTTAGAAATAGTTTCGAAATACTTACTTTTTTCAATATCGTTTTTAATAATTGAACTTAATTTTTCTTTCAACAAAACATCATCACCATCGATCACAACTAAACCATATTTTCCAAATAATTCATTCACCAAATATCTACTGGCTTTTGCAAGATTAGATTGGGAGTACGCTTTTCTAAATAAAGATGATAAATAATTTGAGTTGCTACAAGAGCCTAAAATAGAATCAAGTTCGTTAAGAACAGAATCAAAATTATCAAGGCTCATTCTGCCAACAGCTCCTTTTTGAGTGGTATTCCAACTTATTTTTTTTCCAAATAAATTAACATGGTTAATTTCTTCAAAATCGTGATCTTCACTAGCCATCCAAAAAACAGGAACAAAATGTTTGTCTTTAAACTGTTTATTTAATTTTTCAGTTAGATTTAAAGTTGAAATTATTTTATAAATAAAATAAAGAGGTCCTGTAAATAAACATAATTGATGGCCAGTTGTTACAGTAAAGACATTGTTGTTAGATAAAGAATTTATATTTGATTGAGTTTTTTGAGATAAATCAAAATCTTTATTTTGATTTAACAAGACTTGTGCTAGAGTATCTCTATCTATTTTCTGGTTTTCTTTTTCTATAATTTGTTTAGAAAAATTTTCATTCTCAGGAAACCTGTTGTAAAAAGGTTTTAATTTTTTATTTTGAGTTAAATAATCACAAACTAAGGGGCTAAAACGGCTAGCAAAATCTAAATTTAGTTTTTGTGACTTCATTTCTTAATCTATTGAAATAATTTCCCCGTAAAGGTCATAATGGTCAGCTTTTTTGACAATAACATCAGAAAAATCTCCAATTCTAACATATGTATTTTCTGCTTTTACTAAAACTTCATTATCAACATCAGGAGAATCAAATTCAGTTCGACCTATAAAATACTCTCCTTCTTTTCTGTCAAACAACACTTTAAATATTTTACCTACTTTTTCTTGGTTACTGTCGTAAGAAATCTGACTTTGTATTTCCATTATTTCCTCTGCTCTTTGGTGTTTAACTTCTTGAGGAACATCGTCTTGTAACAAATGAGCATGGGTATTCTCTTCATGAGAATAAGTGAATACACCTAATCGATCAAATTTGGTGTCGCTTACCCATTGTTTCAATTCATCAAAATGCTCTTGTGTTTCTCCCGGATAACCAACTATTAAAGAAGTTCTTATTGCAATACCAGGAACTTTTTCTCTAAACATATTTAACAAGCTTTTGGTCTTTTGATGGGTTGTTCCTCTTCTCATTGAATTAAGCATCTCATCATTTATATGTTGTAATGGAATATCAATATAATTACAAATATTAGAGGTATTTTTAATAACATCTAAAACATCCTCAGGAAATCCACTAGGGAAGGCATAATGTAAGCGAATCCAATCTATACCGTCAACATTAGATAATTCTTTTAGTAAATCTGCTAGTCTTCTTTTACCATACAAATCAAGACCGTAGTAGGTAAGATCTTGTGCAATAAGAATTAATTCTTTCACACCATCTTTAGCTAACTTTGATGCTTCAACAACTAAGTTTTCTATAGATTTACTTTTGTGTTTACCTCTCATTAAAGGGATAGCACAAAAAGAGCAAGGTCTATCACAACCCTCTGCAATTTTTAAAAAAGCATAATGTTTAGGAGTAGTTGTGACTCTTTCACCAATTAATTCGTGTTTATAATCTGCTCCTAGAGCTTGTAAAAGTTTTGGTAAATCAGTTGTGCCAAAAAATTGATCTACATCTTCAATTTCTTTTTCTAAATCATCTTTATATCTTTCCGATAAGCAACCCGTAACAAAAAGTTTTTCTATTTCACCACTAGATTTTCGCCTTGCTTGATCTAAAATAGTATTAATTGACTCCTCTTTTGCATTATCAATAAAACCGCAAGTATTAACAACAATAATATTTGAATCATTTGCTTCAGACTCGTGTTCTACATCAATTTCATTGGCTGTTAACTGACCCATTAAAACTTCAGAATCATAAATGTTTTTAGAACATCCTAAAGTAATGACGTTGATTTTATTTTTTTTTATAGACTTAGTCCTCATGTGTGTTATTAATTAAAAAAAGAATCTACAAATTCCTCTTTATTAAAAAGCTGAAGATCATCAATTCCTTCACCAACACCAATATATTTTATTGGTATATTAAATTGATCTGATATACCTATTGCTACTCCACCTTTTGCGGTTCCGTCTAGTTTAGTAAGCGCTAAGGAATCAACCTGAGTTGCTAAAGTAAATTGCTTGGCTTGTTCAATAGCATTTTGACCTGTGGAAGCATCTAAAACTAGCATTACATCATGAGGTGCATTATCAGAAACTTTCTTCATAACATTTTTAATCTTAGTTAACTCATTCATCAAATTAACTTTATTGTGTAGCCTTCCAGCAGTGTCAATAATTACAACATCTGCGTTTTTTTTAACTGCTGATTGTAAAGTATCAAAAGCAACCGCTGCAGGATCAGAACCCATATCTTGCTTAACTATTTCAACTCCTACTCTATTAGCCCAAATAACTAATTGATCAACTGCAGCAGCTCTAAAAGTATCAGCTGCACCTAAAACTACTTTCTTACCATTTTGTTTGTAATGGTGTGCTAACTTACCTATAGTGGTTGTTTTACCTACTCCGTTGACACCAACTACCATAATAACATGTGGTAATTCAGAAGAAAATGTATTTTGAGAATTTGAATTGGAATCGGAAAGAAGACCTACAATTTCAGACTTTAAAATTTGCTTGAGTTCGTCAGAGTTAAAAAATTTTTCCTTAGCTACTTTATCTTCTAACTTTTCAATTATTTTTAAACTTGTTTCAACGCCTATATCAGCTGAAATTAATATTTCCTCAATATTATCTAAGTCACTTTCATCGATTGTAGACTTTCCAGCAATAACACGAGAAAGTTTTCCAAAAATATTTTCTTTGGATTTTTCTAATCCTTGATCTAACTTTTGTTTCTTCTCTTTTGATAAAAAATTAAAAATTCCCATTAAAATTAGTTTTAAATACAAAAAGCCTCTTGAAAAAGAAGCTTTTAGCAATATATTAAGTCTAGATTTACTTTCTTAAAAAGTCGTCTACCTTATCCTTAGCAACAATTTCTTGCTTTACAGAATAACTTCCAGACTTACTAGATTTTGTCATCTTAATTACTTTAGTAAAGTTCTTAGAACCTTTCTTTTGTAAGGATGCTACTGTTTTCTTAGCCATAACTAATTAAATTTAAATTACTTAATCTCTTTGTGAACAGTCATTTTTTTAAGAATTGGATTGAATTTTTTCAATTCCATTCTATCAGGTGTGTTCTTCTTGTTCTTCGTTGTTACATATCTAGAAGTCCCTGGCTGACCACTTGTTTTGTGCTCAGTACATTCTAATATAACTTGTACTCTATTTCCTTTTTTTGCCATCTCTTTTCTTGATATTAATGGGCTGCAAATTTAATCAAACTTATCTTATCTACAAACACTATCGTATCTTTTTACTATTTATTAAAAATAAATGACGTGCTATTTCGAATTTTTTAGTTGATCCTACCATTTTTAACTGCTGCCACTCTGTAGTTGGATAAATCCATTTATAAGGCTCCTTATTCATTTTAACTTTTATTGGCATATAGAATGAATCTATCGCTTTCCATCTGAAATTTATTTTCTTAAACCTTCCAAATCCAGTAAAATAATATTCAAAAACAGGCAATTTAGCAGTGTATAAATATTGTTGAAAAAAGGCATTTAAATCTTTACCACTTTTTAAACTTAAATAATTCAATACGTCATTTCCATCTATGGTTTGGTGCTTAAATTCATTGGTCATAGATTTAATAATATCAAACCACAAAGAATCATTTTCTATTAAATTTCTGAGCGTGTGTAACATTGCACTTCCTTTAGCATACATATCACTACTTCCTTTGAAATGAACATCAGGAACACCAACAATTGGACTTACATTTCGAGCCATTTTCATCTGATTTTCTACATATTTAATCATAGTGTCATAACCATAAATACACTCAACAAATAAAGCTTCCGAATAAGTACAGAAAGTTTCTTGAATCCACATATCCGAAATATCGTTAGCAGTAATGCTATTTCCCCACCACTCGTGACCAGTTTCGTGTATAATAATATAATCAAAATCTAAACCAGCAGTAAAATTAGTGTTTCCCTTGTATCCTGGTAAAAAATTATTTCCATAGGCTATTCCACTTTGGTGTTCCATTCCTAAATATGGGGTTTCTATTAAAGCAAAACCATCGTTAAAAAACGGATAAGGTCCTAAATACTTCTCAAAACAATTTAGCATGGGTTTTACCTGCTCAAAATGGGTCTTTGCCTTTTGCTCGTTGTATGATAAAACATAATAGTCTAATGCAAGCGTGTCTCCATTTGAAATATACTGATCATCAAAATGAACGTAATCGCCAATATTAATACTAACATCATAATTATTTATAGGATAAGAAACAAACCAATGATAAGTGTTGAAATGCATAGTTGATTTTCTTAAATCATGTAAACGTAAATTTCCGTTTGATATGCAACTTAATCCAAATGGTATCTGGCAACTAATCAGCATACTGTCTGGCTCATCCGATTGATGATCTTTGTTAGGCCACCAAGAACTAGCACCTAATCCTTGACAAGAAACACCTATCCAGTCTTTTCCGTTTTTATCAGTTTTCCAAGAAAACCCTCCATCCCAAGGTGGATTAACTGCTATTTTAGGATTGCCTTCATAATATACTCTTATAAAAGCTTTCGAGCCTTTTTTAATCCACTGATCAAAATCAACAAAAACAGCATTATATTCTCTGGAAAAACTTAGTTCTTTTCCATCAAAAATAATTTGAGATATGCTCATGTTTTCAAAAAGGTCAATTTGAAAAAGTCGAAAAGAATCTAAGGCTTCAAAATGAATTTCATTGTATCCTCTTATAAATTTATTTTCTGGATCAACGTTAATATTCAAATGATAAAAAGTAACATCATAACAACTCCTTTCAGGAAATAAAAATCCTCTTAAACTATCCTTGCGACCAAACTCTTGAGCTAAAACAGGACAGGCAAGAAAAATAAATAAATAAATAAATATTTTTTTCATAAGTTTTTGCAAAAAAAAAGTTGTTACCTATTATGGAAACAACTTTGTATTAAATTTATTGAGTTAATGTTACAATAAAACATTATCGTTTTCTAAAGCTTGTTTTAAAACAGCTGTAATGCCTTTTTTATCAATTGTACGCAAAGCGTTTGTAGAAACTTTAAGAGTTATCCACTCGCCAGATTCAGGAATAAAAAACTTTTTAGTCTGTAAATTAGGGTAAAACTTACGTCTCGTCCTTCTTTTAGAGTGAGAAACGTTGTTGCCTACCATTACTTTTTTACCTGTTAAATCGCAAATTCTAGCCATTATATTCTTATTTTTATATAAATTGGGTTGCAAATATAAAATAAAATCTAACTATTTCATTCAAGTGAAGGTAATTTTTCTAATATAGAATTTAAAAACCTAATACTATCTAGTGAAACCCGAGATATATTTTCTTTTCTATCCCCTTTATAAATCTTTGTAAATGTGTACACTTCATTTGGAGTAGCAATTGCATAGCAAATTGTACCTAGTTTTAAATCTTTAGTAGCACCTGAAGGACCAGCTATTCCTGAAGTAGAAATAGAATAATCAGAACCGAATATTTTCCGACTTTCTTTTGCCATAGCAGCAACAACTTGTTCGCTAACAACACCAAATTCTTTAAATAAACTTGGATTAATATTTAAGACATTTTGTTTTATCATTTCAGAATAAGCAATCAGAGAACCATTGTAACAAACTGAAGAGCCAGAAACAGATGTTATTAATTTAGAGATATTTCCTCCAGTACAACTTTCGGCAGTACTAACTTTTACCCCTTTCTCTTTCAATAACATAACTAACATTTCTTCATCCAATTGAGTTTGATAATCAGAATAATAAGGGCCAATAATCTTTTTTAAGGAAAATATATTTTCTTCAATAAGATCAGAAAGTTTTTTACGATTATATCCTTGAGCTGTAAACCTTAATTTTAAACAATTTCTGGAAGGTAAATAAGCCAATTTTATTTCTTTTGGCAATGCTAGCTCCCAAGACTGAATCATTTCAGCTAAGTGTGATTCTACAATTCCTCTTAAAAAAATTGTTTTATGAATAATTTCACTCAATTTTTTTTGATCTCTGATGACAGTAATTACATTCTCCATTATTTGGCGCATTTCTGATGGAACGCCAGGCATTGAAACAACTATTTTGTCTTTATAATCAAACCACATTCCAGGAGCAGTCCCATATTTATTATTTACAATAGTACAATTGGATGGAACTAATGCCTGAGCTTTAGTAAGGTCATTAGCTATTCTCCCTTTTTTCTCGAAAAAATCTATAATATGCTGTAAAACATTTTGATCTAAAACTAATTCATCTTCAAAGAAATCGCATAAAGTTTTTTTGGTTACATCATCGTTGGTAGGGCCTAAACCACCTGTTAAAAAAACTATATCTACCTTATTTAAGGAGTTTAATAAACTTTGTTTTATATGTTCTTTAGAATCGGAAACAGATGTAATTTGCCTTACTTTGATGCCATTTTTCTCAAGAAAACTAGCCATCCAAGTAGAATTTGTATCTAAAATCTGACCTATTAGGATTTCATCTCCAATGGTAATTAAATCTGCTGTCATACAAAAACAGCAAAAGCTGTTGGATTGAATTGGTTAATAAATAAAAAACGATTTGTCTATTGACCTTTCATTTTGATCGATGTCAGCCACTGTAAAAGTTATTTTATATTGCCCTACTTCCAAATCTGGATAAGGTAAATTTATTGTAACTGTATCACTTAGATTAGTTCCAGAAACATCATAATCTTCTTCGAAAAACCAAGGAG
This sequence comes from Cryomorphaceae bacterium, assembly GCA_042091225.1. Classification (GTDB taxonomy): domain Bacteria; phylum Bacteroidota; class Bacteroidia; order Flavobacteriales; family UBA7312; genus JABAYQ01. Next base: position 8,070 of record JBELHW010000064.1, read on the forward strand.
CTAAAGCGAATCTGGCATCAGGAAAGTCGTCTAAAATAGTGATTCGGAATTTATCTAATCCGTTATCATCACTTATGGCATAAGTTAATTGTAAAATTGCGCCATCTTCTTTTAAAATCGAATCTTGAACTAAATTAAGATTTACTATAGAAGGAGGATCCGATTTGTCTTGTGTACAGGCAGAAACAAATACTGTTAAAGCCAATATGAATTTCAAAAATAATTTCATAAAATTTTATTTTAACATTAATATTAATTCGTTAAGATTAAGGTTAGTTTGAGAACTATCCAACATATTCTTTAAAGTATATTTTTCCGACTCAATTTCTTTTTCACCAACTAATAACACTTTTTTAATGTTTTTATTATTTGCATATTGAAGTTGTTTCTTGAGTTTAACGCATGAGGGATATAATTCTGCACTTATTCCATGTTCTCTTAATTCTTTTAAAAGATTAAGACTGTGTAAAGCTTCCATTTCTCCAAAATTAACAATCATTAAATCAACGCTTGAATCAAGGTCTTTGGAAAATAAGTTTAACTCTTCTAAAACAATACAAATTCTATCAAATCCAAAAGAAATACCAACTCCAGAAACATCATTTAAACCAAACACGCCGGTTAAGTTATCGTATCTACCTCCTCCTCCTATACTTCCTAGCTCAAATTCGTTTGATTTGACTTCAAAAATTGCTCCAGTATAATAATCTAAACCTCTAGCTAAATTTATGTTTACAGAAAGAATAGCATTTTTTAAACCTAATTTATTTATGGAATTAAT
>JBELHW010000011.1:0-46075 GCA_042091225.1 Cryomorphaceae bacterium
CAATGAGCACATAACATTATTCTGTTGTTTTTTTCAGGATTAAAGGATGCTATTATGTTTCTTAAGGTATGTTTTTTTCCATCGTAAGTAGTGATAGGAGCATTTTGTTCTATCACATTTGGAGTAAAAGTTTTAAATTTTTCAACTAAAAAGTCCCCACATTTATCCCATCCTGGGCTGCTTAAAAATCTAGGTCCAAAATCTACTTGTTGCTCAATATATAAGTAAGCACTATCGGGGTTAAAAATTGGTGCTTCTATTAATTTAACTTCTTTTATATCTTTTTTAGACTCCTGTTTGCAAGATGCTAAGCCTACTAGACTTACAGCAATTATGTAATAAAATATCTTATTCATTTATTTTTTTTTGATTTGCCAACTACTTCCTTCGCTACTATCTTTCACCTCTATATTTATTTTTTTTAATTCTTCTCTGATTAAATCGGCGGTTGTCCAATCTTTTTCAGTTTTTGCTTTAGCTCTAAGTTCCAACACAATATTCATAACATCGTCGCTTATATCATTAGAGATGTTCGCATTTGTTTTTTTAATTCCTAGAATCTCAAAAATAAAAAGTTCAAAAATGTCTTTAGCTAAATCAATATTTTTTTGATCTAGTTTTAAATTACCATCCTTACAAGAGTTAATTATTTTTACTCCTTCAAATAAATGAGAAATTAGAACTGGTGTATTAAAGTCATCATTCATTGCTTGATAACATTTCTTTTTTATTTCTTCAAAATTAAAATCTGTAGTTGAATCTGCTTTTAAGGTCTCTATTATGGAGTTTGCGTTCAATAACTTCTCCATTCCTTTTTCTGCGGCAATTAGAGCTTGATTAGAAAAGTCGAGTTGCGATCTGTATTGAGCCTGAAGAATGAAAAAACGAACAGTCATTGCCGGAAAAGACCTGTCTAACAATTCATGATCGCCAGTAAAAAATTGATCTAGGTTTATAAAATTTCCTAGAGATTTTCCCATTTTTTGACCATTGATAGTAATCATATTATTGTGCATCCAATATTTTGCGGGATCACAATCATTACAAGCATTAGACTGAGCAATTTCAGCTTCGTGATGTGGAAAGACTAAATCCATACCTCCTCCATGAATATCAAAATGGGTTCCTAAATATTTACTGCTCATAGCAGAACATTCTAAATGCCATCCAGGGAAACCTTCCCCCCATGGAGACGACCATCTCATTATATGCTCTGGAGCAGCTTTTTTCCAAATAGAAAAGTCAAAAGGATTTTTCTTTTCGGTTTGTCCCTCTAAGTTACGGGTATTTTCGAGTGTATCTTCTAAATTTCTTCCAGATAAAATTCCGTAAGGGTATTTTTTATTATATTTTTCTACGTCCAGATAAACAGAGCCGTTTACCTCATATGCTAGGCCTTTATTTAAAATCTTTTGTACCATTTCGATTTGCTCGATGATGTGGCCTGTAGCTCTAGGCTCAATAGAGGGAGCTAAACAATTCAGACTTTCCATTGCCTCATGGTATCTAAGGGTATAATGTTGCACTATTTCCATAGGCTCAAGTTGTTCTAATTTTGCTTTTTTAGCAATTTTATCTTCTCCTTCGTCCCCATCACCAACAAGATGGCCTGCGTCAGTAATATTTCTTACATACCTTACCTTATATTCTAGATGTTGAAGGTACCTGAAAACAATATCGAATGTAATTGCTGGGCGAGCATGACCCAAATGAGGATCTCCATAAACTGTAGGCCCACAAACATACATACCGACATGTTTAGGGTTTAAAGATTGGAAAACTTCTTTTTTTCTACTTAAAGTGTTGTAAACGTATAACTCTGCTTTCATAGAATGCTAATTAAAGACTATTTTTTTAAATTTTTAATCATATCCACAGCCATTTTATTTAAATTAAATTCAGAATTCCAGTTCCAGTCTTCAGCAGCAATGCTGTCGTCAATACTTTTTGGCCAACTATTTGCTATTTCTTGGCGATAATCGCTCTTGTAGCTCATTTGAAAATCAGGGAAGTACTTGCTTATTTCTTGAGCTAGTTCTTGAGGATTAAAACTCAGTCCCGCTACATTATAAGAAGATCTAATTTTTACTTTTTGAGCTGGTGATTCCATAATTTCAATTGTTGCCCTAATTGCATCGTTCATATACATCATTGGCAAAGTAGTATCTTTAGATAAGAAACTTTGGTATTTATTGTGTTTAATTGCTTGATGAAAAATATGAACGGCATAATCAGTTGTTCCTCCTCCTGGAGAAGATTTCCAGCCGATTAGCCCTGGATACCTCAAACTACGTACGTCGACATCAAATTTATCAAAGTAATATTGGCACCATCTTTCTCCTGCCAATTTACTTATTCCGTAAACTGTGTTAGGATCCATTATTGTATGTTGTGGCGTATTTATTGATGGAGTAGAAGGTCCGAAAACGGCAATAGAGCTAGGCCAATAGACTTTTTTAATGTGTTTGTGTCGAGCCAACTCTAAAACATTAGAAAGTGATTGCATATTTAAGCTCCAACCCAACTCAATGTTTTTTTCTGCAGTGGCAGACAAAAGAGCTGCTAAAAGATATACTTGTGAAACCTTATATTTTTTGATTATTTCATACAAACGTTTTTCATCCATAACGTCTAATATCTCGAAAGGCCCACTTTCTAACATTTCTTTTGAACTAGAAGCTCTTATGTCAGAAGCAATGACCTGACTATCTCCGTAAATAGATCTTAAATCCATCACTAATTCTGTTCCTATTTGACCAGATGAACCAATTACTAATATAGTATCTTTCATGAGCACAACATTATATATAGCAAATATACTATTTAAGAACAATGGTTCCAGTCTTTTTTTTATGATTTACTGTTTGTTTTTGTACCTTTGTTTTTGCTGCGAAAACTAAATTAATGGATCCTAACGCTAATAAAAGAAATCTTCGTAATAAGCTAAGTAAAGAACAAGCAATAGCTCGTTTGAAAGCCGAAAATTTTAAAAGAAAAACAATATCCTTTTATAAATATGTTATTCTTTCTGACTTAGAACAATATAGAGACTCTCTTTTTGATCAGTGGCGTCAATTAGGTGTTTTAGGAAGAGTATATGTTGCCCAGGAAGGAATAAATGCACAAATTAGTGTGCCAGATCAAAATGTTGCCCTTTTCCGAAATTCGGTTGATAGCTTTATAGAGCTTAAAGATGTAGCTTTTAAAATAGCAATTCAGGAAAGTGATTATTCGTTTTATAAGCTTACAATAAAAGTAAGAAATCAGATTGTTTCAGATGGTCTAAGTATAGATCAGTATGATGTTACTAATGTAGGAAATCACCTTGACGCTGAACAATGGAACAAGGCTATTGATAATGGCGCTATAGTTGTGGATATGCGAAATCATTTTGAAAGTGAAATTGGCAGATTTGAGAATGCAATATGTCCACAATCAGAATCATTTAAAGAAGAGTTGCCAGAAGTTAAAGAGTTATTAAAAGGGAAAGAGAGTCAGAAAGTGATTTTATATTGTACAGGAGGTATTAGATGTGAAAAAACGTCCGCATATTTAAAACACAACGGATTTGAAGATGTAAATCAACTTCATGGAGGAATTATTGACTACGTTCGCCAGTTAGAAGAAAATAAATCTATTGACAATAAATTTAAAGGTAAAAACTTTGTTTTTGACGCAAGGTTAGGCGAAAGAGTTAGTAAAGAGGTTATTTCTAATTGCCATCAATGTGGAGAAAAGGCAGATTCTCACATTAACTGTAAAAACGTAAATTGCAATTTATTATTTATTCAATGTGCTAACTGTCAGAAAGAACATCAAAAGTGTTGTTCCCCTGAGTGTATAGAGGTAAATAACCTTCCACAAGAAAAGCAAAAAGAATTAAGAAAAGGAAAAGATAATAACCAACGCTATCATAGCCATAAGAAAGTAGACTTATCAAAAGCGTTTAAAAAATAAAAGAAGATGCCGTTTTATCATCAATTAGGAAAAGTACCACAAAAAAGACATACGATTTTTAAAAAAGAGGATGGAGGTCTTTATTACGAACAACTATTTGGTACAGTTGGTTTTGACGGAATGTCGTCATTACTTTATCATACCCACCGTCCTACGATGGTTAAAAAGATAAACGGACACAAAGACATTAGTCCAAAAATAGCACAAGAGAAAAATTTAAAGTCGATAAGTATGAAAGGATTTTCTGTTCCTTCATGCGACGACTTTTTAGAAAGTAGAGTGCCGGTTTTGGTTAACAGTGACGTCCATATTTCTCTTGCTGCGCCAAAAAAATCAATGAGCGATTATTTTTATAAAAATTCTGATTGCGATGAGTTGTTATTTATTCATAAAGGTACTGGTAGATTAAGAACTTTAGTAGGGACTTTAACTTTTAGTTATGGCGACTATTTACTAGTTCCTAGAGGAATGATTTATTGTATTGAATTTGACACGGAAGACAATCGGTTGTTTATAGTAGAGTCTGCTAGTCCGATGTATACCCCTAAAAGGTATCGAAATTGGTTTGGTCAATTATTAGAACACTCTCCATATTGTGAAAGAGACTTAAGACGTCCGGAAAATTTAGAAACTCATGACCAAATGGGCGATTTTACAATTAAAATAAAAAAGCAAGGCTTGCTGCACGATTATGTTTATGCCTCTCATCCATTTGATGTTGTAGGATGGGATGGATACAATTATCCTTATGCTTTTTCTATACACGATTTTGAGCCAATCACAGGAAGAGTTCATCAACCTCCTCCTGTTCATCAAACTTTTGAAGCAAACGGATTTGTTGTATGTTCTTTTTGTCCTAGACTTTACGATTACCATCCTCAAGCAATTCCGGCTCCCTATAACCATTCAAATATAGATTCCGATGAAGTTTTATATTATGTAGATGGAGATTTTATGAGTAGAAATGGGATTGAAAAAGGACAAATAACCTTACATCCGGGAGGAATCCCTCATGGACCTCACCCTGGAGCAACAGAAAGAAGTATTGGCCAAACGATAACCGAAGAGTTAGCGGTTATGGTGGATACTTTTAAACCACTTATGGTTACCGAACAGGCACTAAACATAATCGATGGAGAATACCATCTCTCTTGGTTAGAAAATGATTCTAAATAAAATTATATATGTCAGCTGAAATTAAAAATTTACAAAATTTACAAAACACAGAATACGGACTTAAAAAATTATTTGACGAAGCCGAAGATTTTTTACCTCTTTTAGGAACAGATTATGTAGAGCTATATGTTGGAAATGCTAAGCAATCGGCTCACTTCTATAAAACAGCTTTTGGTTTTCAAAGTGAAGCATATGCGGGCTTAGAAACGGGTCTATCCGATAGAGTTTCTTACGTTTTAAAACAAGACAAAATCCGTTTAGTACTAACTACGCCTCTTAATGAAGACGGGCCAATCAGCCAACATATAAACAAGCATGGAGATGGTGTTAAGGTTGTTGCTTTATGGGTAGATGATGCTACTAAAGCATGGCAAGAAACAACTAAAAGGGGAGCAAAATCTTTTATGGAGCCTACAACCGAAAAGGATGAAAACGGATCAGTTATTCGTTCTGGTATCCATACCTATGGAGAAACGGTTCATATTTTTGTAGAAAGAAAAAATTATAACGGTATTTTTTTACCAGGATTTCAAAAGTGGGAAAGCCATTATAATCCGGAGCCTGTAGGAATTAAGTTTATTGACCACATGGTTGGTAATGTAGACTGGAATGAGATGAATCAATGGTGTCAGTTTTATGCTAAGGTAATGGGATTTGCTCAGATTATTTCGTTTGATGATAACGACATCTCAACCGATTTTACTGCTCTAATGAGTAAGGTCATGAGTAATGGTAATGGGCGAATAAAATTTCCGATTAACGAACCAGCAGAAGGTAAGAAAAAGTCGCAAATAGAAGAATACATTCAGTTTTATAATGGGCCAGGAGTCCAGCATATTGCAGTAGCAACAGATGATATTGTTACTACCGTTTCTGCTATGAGAGATAGAGGAGTAGAGTTTCTTTATGTTCCGGATAGCTATTATGATGATCTCTTAGAAAGAGTAGGAGAAATAGATGAAGATGTTGAAGTACTTAAAAAACATGGGATTTTAATAGATAGAGACGATGAAGGATATTTATTACAGTTATTTACTAAGCCTGTTGTTGATAGGCCAACAATGTTTTTTGAAATTATCCAACGTAAAGGAGCTCAATCTTTTGGAAAAGGAAACTTTAAAGCATTATTTGAAGCTATTGAAAGAGAACAAAATAATAGAGGGACTCTCTAATTAAAAAAGCCTCCAATTTTGGAGGCTTTTTTTTTACTTTAATTTTATGTTTAGTTCGTCGAGTTGATTGTTGTCAATAACCGAAGGAGCATCGATCATAACATCACGCCCTGAGTTATTTTTAGGGAATGCTATAAAATCTCTTATACTTTCTTGACCACCAAAGAGTGAGCAAAGTCTATCAAATCCGAAGGCAATTCCACCATGAGGAGGTGCGCCATATTCGAAAGCATTCATTAAAAAGCCAAATTGGTCTTTTGCTTCTTGTTCGCTGAATCCTAAATGCTTAAACATTAGTTTTTGTAGTTCTTTATCATGGATACGAATTGAACCACCACCTATTTCGCTTCCGTTCATTACTAAATCGTAGGCGTTTGCTCTTACTGCCGCTGGTTCGCTATCAAGTTTAGCAATATCTTGTGGCTTTGGAGAGGTAAAAGGGTGGTGCATTGCATGAAAACGCTCTGTTTCTTCATCCCATTCTAAAAGAGGGAAATCAATTACCCATAATGGTGCAAAAACCTTAGGGTCTCTCAAACCTAATTGTTGACCAACTTCTAGCCTGAGCTCGTTCATTTGCTTTCTTACTTTATCGATTTCTCCAGAAAGTAGTAGCATTAAATCGCCTTTTTCAGCTCCCATTTTTTGAGCCCATTTTGCGAGGTCTTCCGAACTAAAAAATTTATCTACTGAAGATTTAAAGGTTCCATCCTGGTTATATTTACAATAGATAAGTCCTTTAGCTCCTATTTGTGGTCTTTTTACAAAATCGGTTAATTTATCGATTTGTTTTCTGGTCCATTCGCTACACCCTTTAACACAAATACCTAAGACCAATGGAGCGCTATCAAATACTACAAAATTATTTTGCTGACAAACGCTATTCATTTCATTAAACAGCATTTCAAAGCGAATATCTGGCTTGTCTGATCCGTATAAACGCATAGCCTCATCGTAGGTCATTCTAGGGAACTTATCTAATTCGACTCCTTTGATTTCCTTTAATAAATGTCGAGTTAAGCCTTCAAAAGTATTAAGGATATCTTCTTGATCAATAAATGACATTTCGCAGTCTATCTGTGTAAACTCTGGTTGACGATCAGCTCTTAAATCTTCGTCTCTAAAACACTTAACTATTTGATAATATTTGTCTATTCCACCTACCATTAATAGCTGTTTGAAAGTTTGTGGCGATTGTGGAAGGGCATAAAATTGTCCTTCATTCATTCGAGAAGGAACAACAAAATCTCTAGCTCCTTCGGGGGTAGATTTTATAAGATACGGAGTTTCAACTTCAATAAATTGTTGTCCATCTAAATATTTTCTAGTTTCGGTAGATAAACGATGTCTTAAAATTAAATTTTCTCTAACCGGATTTCGACGAATATCTAAATATCTATATTGCATTCTTAAGTCGTCGCCTCCATCAGTTTCGTTTTCTATAGTAAATGGAGGTGTTTTTGAAGAGTTTAATACTTCTAATTGATTTACTTCTATTTCAATATCTCCGGTTGCAATTTTAGCATTTTTGCTCGATCTTTCAATTACTGCTCCTTTAACCTGAATTACGAATTCACGGCCCAATTTACGAGCTGCGCTACATAAATCGGCATTACTTTCCATATTAAAAGCAAGTTGAGTTATGCCGTATCTGTCTCTTAAATCGACAAATGTCATTCCTCCAAGATCTCTAGTTTTTTGTACCCAACCACTTAAAATAACTTCTTGTCCAATATTTTTTGAGCTTAAAGCTCCACAATGATGCGATCGTAACATTTTTATATTTTTATTTAGCGACGAAATTACGATTTATTTGTGTTTATTTTAGCATACCTCTGAGCATAAAAAAAGCCGAGAATAAATTTTCTCGGCTTTACATTTTAATAGTTATTATTTATTTTAAGAGTAATAAATTTACTCTTCTATTTATTTGTTTGTTTTTTTGACTTTCGTTAGGAACTAAAGGTTCTGTTTCTCCTTTATAAAAAGTAGAAATTCTATTTTCATTTATTCCTAATAAAACTAAATATTGCTTAAGGCTATTTGCTCTTTCTTTAGAGAGTTCATCGTTTAAAATATCTCCGGCATCTGAATCAGAAAATCCAGTAATTTCTACTTTGTAATCTTCATTTTCTTTTAAGAAGTCAGCTATATTTACTACTCTTTCTAGTGAGCTAACGCTTACTAAGTGCTTACTAGATTCGAAAAAGAAAAAGTGATTTAATTTTGGGCTTACTTCTTTAGTTTCTGTAACGATACTTTTTTTACTTAATCGCTCGTTGTTAGCTGATATTTGATTCTCGATTTCTTGTAAACGTGGCTCGTATTTTTTATTTAAGCTTTCTACTCTTCTTTTAATTTCTTTCTTGTAGCTTATCTCTTCATCTTTTCTATTTTGAGTTTTAGACTTAAAGTTATACTTTATTCCGGCCGATGTAACGAAATATTTAGAGTTACCTATATTATTATCCCAAGCATCAAAATTATCATCATTTACTCGATTAAAAGTAGCGTCAAGTACAATAAGATATTGTTTTTTTAATTGGTATTCTAAGCCCAAGGCTAAGCTAGATTTAAGAGCTTCTCCTTTTGCCTCATTTATTGGAATAGTGTTATTGAAAAATTTACGTTCCGATTGATATTGAATCACACCATTTGCGACTCTTCCATATAGTTCTAGTTGCTTGATTTTCAAAAAATTAAGTTTAGCGTTGAAATTAAGTTCTTCAAAGTCGCCTTCATAATAATGAAAGTCGTTTTCTCCATATATTTTCCCGTGACCTAGATCAATACCAAGGCTGAGGTTTTTATTGATGTTATAATAAAGGCCTAGAATCGAATTTGGTTTAAAATCGTTTTCGTAGTTACTACTTAAGTCTGTAGAAAAAGAATCATCGGTTTTTACATAATGATCGTAAACAGCTCCAAGTCTAAATTCGAGAGACAGTTTGTTTTTTTCTAATAAACTTGTTTTTTGAGAAAATCCTAAAAAAGGGATTAATAAGCATAATGCGAGTAAGTTTCTTTTCATTTTTCATTTATTTTAAGTTGAACAAATATACAATTTTATAAACTTATATACTTCCAATTTAATATTTTTGAAAAATGATAGCTAGTCGTTCACACGAATTTTATATGAAAGAAGCTTTGAAAGAAGCTCAAAAAGCTATTTTAGCTGATGAGATTCCAGTTGGTGCTATTGTAGTTTGTAACGATCAAATTATTGCACGATCACATAATTTTACTGAAAAATTAAAGGATGTAACTGCTCATGCGGAAATGTTGGTTTTTACCTCTGCATCAGACTATTTAGGAGGGAAGTATTTAAACGAATGTACTCTTTATGTTACTTTAGAGCCATGCCTTATGTGTGCTGGAGCAAGCTATTGGACTAGAATAGGAACTCTTGTTTTTGGTGCAAGTGATTCAAAAAGAGGATATAAGTCTAAATCGGAAAATGGGTTGCACCCAAAAACAAAACTCGTTGAAGGAGTTTTAGAGAAGGAGTGTACTCAAATCTTAAAAGATTTCTTTGGACGTAAACGAGAACTTAAGTAAATTTGTACAAAATATAAAACAATATGTATCCAGAAGAAATATGTACCCCAATGCGCTTGGACCTAACACAGGAAGGCTTTCAAGAAATGCGAACAGAACAAGAAGTAGACGAAATTTTAGGAGCTAAAAGTGGAACCGTTCTAGTTATGATTAATTCGGTTTGTGGTTGTGCTGCAGGGAATGCAAGACCAGCAGTTAAAATGGCTGCTAAACATACTAAAATCCCTAATAAATTAACTACTGCATTTGCTGGTCAAGATAAAGATGCAGTTGCTAAAGTGAGAGAATATAGTTTACCTTATCCTCCATCTTCTCCATCTATTGCTTTATTTAAAGACGGCGATTTAGTACATTTTATTGAAAGACATCATATTGAAGGAAGGCCTGCAGAAATGATTGCCGAGAACCTTACTCAGGCTTTCGACGAATATTGCTAATTAAAATTACATATTAAAAAAAGCCCAACATAAAGTTGGGCTTTTTTAGTTTAAAGATTTTACAAAATTTTTATCCTAATTGATATGTATATTTCCTAAATAATAAAATATGAAGTTTCTTGAATCAAGGTGTTCTAGTTTCTATATTTCCACATCTATTTTTTGTTCTATAATTGCGTTTTGACAATATGTTTTTAATGATTGAAGACTTTGATCTAAAGATTGGCCTAGCATACTATCTAAAAACAATCCAATCCACCTTGCTAATGGGTTGTACCCCAGATCAGCGTGGTAAGTCCAACTAACTGTAGTAATTCCTTTTCTGCTAGAGAATTCCCATTTTTCGTTTCCTTCACCTTGGTTGTAAAAATCTAGATTGGTTGTAATAAGTTGGTTGTTTTTTGACTCTACAATCGTTAGCTTTCCTTCACCTATTACATTACTTTTCCATTCTTGCCAAGCTCCTATTCCTGATGTTTTTTTAGAGTAAGTGTAAAGAGCAGATGTATCGCTTTTGCTCCATGCAGACCAGTTTTCCCAATTTTTTAAAGTATTCACCTGGTCAAATACAAAGTCAATTTCTTGATTTATCTCTATAGTTCGATTGACATATTTATCTTTAGGAAGTAAAAATGCAATAACACAAAATATTGCGAACGTAAATACTAGGTACTTTACAAATTTCATTTTTTATTTTTTTAAAACAGTTGGTACTTTGAAGTAGTCCGAATCTTTGTCAGGACCATTTTTTAGAGCATCTTTTTTGGATAAATGTTCACCCACATTGTCTTCTCTTAGTTTGTTTGTTTCTGTGTTAAGATAAACTAATGGCTCTACTTTTTCGGTGTCTAGCTCTTCTAGTTTGTTGATGAATGCAACTATCTTGTTAAGATCGTCAGTCATTTTTTCTCTTTCTTTTTCATTAAATTCGAGCTGGCTTAGTTTTGCTAATTTATCGACTAGTTTACTGTCAATTTTCATATTTAATTAGTTGTTGATCGATTATGTTAAATACTTCTTTTTTTAGTTGTTCCACCTCTTTTCCTTCAGGAGAGACTCCTTTATGAATACATACTCTTGCCGTTCCTGGTTTACCTTTCAAATAGGATGCAGGAAAAATCCAATGGTTGTCTGCAAAGGTAATAGGAATTATTGTAATATTCTCCTCTATTGCTAGTCTAAATAATCCGTTTTTAAATCTGGATAGTCTTTGTTTATTTTTTACAATCCCTCCTTCTGGGAAAACAACCATATTTTTTCCTTTTTTTATTTGTTGGCCCGCTTTTTGAAAAGCCATGTAAGAATCTTTAATACTTTTTCGGTTTACTAATACATTAAAAGTACGGTAGTAATAACCGAAAATGGGAATTTTAGATAAAGACTCTTTTCCTATAAATGATAAAGGTTTTTTACTAATAAAAAACATAAAGGGCACATCTAGAATAGAGGAGTGATTGGAGCAAAATATGTATTGTGTTTTTGAGTCTAGTTTTGCTTGTTTCTCTATTTTTGGAAAGATTGCACTAGCATAAAACATTCCTTTGCTTATATAGTGCAACAAAAAATACAATACAGGATAAAACTTTTTGTTAAGGGTCAGAAAAAATGTAAATGGTAGAGTAACAAGATAAGGAATCACGAATGTTAAAAGAAACCAAATTCTCCAAATCAGACTAAATATGTTGTTTACTAAACTCATTTATTAAACAAAAATAATTAAATAGTAGACTTATTTAATGCAATTCTTATTTTTACCAATCGTTTTATAATAATATTAGTTTATGGCAAGAGTTTTAACAGGAATACAAAGTACGGGGGTTCCTCATTTAGGAAATATTTTAGGTGCGATTGTTCCTGCAATCGACCTATCTAAAAATCCTGAAAATCAAAGTCTATTTTTTATTGCAGATTTTCACTCTTTAACTACTATTCGAGATCCTGAGATTCTTAAAAATAATACTTTGGCTACTGCAGCTACCTGGTTGGCTTTTGGATTTGATACCGATTCAAATATTTTTTATCGTCAGTCTGACTTAACTCAGGTTTGCGAGCTCACTTGGTACCTCAATTGTTTTACGCCTTTTCCAATGCTTAAAAATGCTCATTCTTTTAAAGATAAGTCTGATCGTTTATCGGATGTTAACTCTGGATTATTTACATATCCTGTATTAATGGCAGCTGACATATTGTTATACGATGCAGAAATTGTACCTGTTGGAAAAGACCAAGGTCAACATCTTGAAATGACTCGAGACATTGCTGGAGCTTTTAATCATCTATATGGTTCAACTTTTGTTCTTCCCGAAGTTAAGATCGATAAACGAGTAATGACAATTCCTGGGACTGACGGTCAGAAAATGAGTAAATCTTACAATAATTTTATAGACATTTTCTTGCCTGATAAGAAGTTGAGAAAACAAATTATGTCTATAAAAACCGATAGCAAGGGGCTGGAAGAAGTAAAAGATCCTGAAAGTTGTAACGTATTTAGCTTATATAAATTACTAGCAACTGATTCTCAAATTGAAGAAATGCGATCTAGTTATTTGGCAGGTAATTATGGTTATGGCCATGCTAAGCAAGCACTTTTTCAAGTAATTATAGACCGTTTTTCAGAACAACGTAAAAAATTCGATTATTACATGAGCAATCCTCAAGAGATAGAGTCGGAACTACAAAAGGGAGCTCAAAAAGCCAAAGTTATTGCTGATGAAGTATTGGCTCGAGTACGATCAAAGGTAGGTTACTGATTTATTTCTAATCCGTATTTTTTTCTGTATTTACGGTCTAGTTGTTTCTGATGATTGTCTAGATCAACTTCATTTCCTTGAATGTAAGCATTTACAACTTTATTACCCATCATGTCTAAAGCATCTCCTTCAGAAATAAAGAATGTAGCTTCCTTTCCGCTTTCTAGAGAACCTACTTGCTTATCAATTCCTAGCATTTGTGCTATGTTTAAGCTAAGTGCGGCTACTGCTTTTTCGTATTCCAATCCGTATGCTACGGCCGTACCTGCAGAAAATGGTAAATTTCTTTGTCCCATTGCTTCCATGTCACCTTGGTAGCAGAATCCGAATTTTACTCCAGCTTTATCTAATAAAGTTGCTTGTTTGTATGGCAAGTAGACATCTTCGTCTTGTGTTCGTGGTAATCGATGAATTCTATCTAACAAAACCATTACATTATTTGAAGAAAGAAAATCACTTATTAGATGAGCTTCTTTAGCTCCTACTATAACAAAGGTTTTTACTCCAAATTCTTGAGCACTAAGAATGGCGTCAATCATTTCTCTTTTTAAATTAGCATGTATGTAAATGTGTTTAGAGCCATCGAAAACACCCTTCATAGCCTCCATTTCTATATCTATTTTAGGTGAGTCGCTGTTGTAATAGGCTTTTGCTTTAGTTAAGTATTGTTTTATTTCATCAATTTTAGATTCATAATTGTCAGTTTTTTCAATCTCTCCAGGTTGTGCCCACCATCCTCTTTGCACAAAATATTTTGGCCAGTTAAGGTGTATTCCATCATCTTGTTTTTGGGCTGCATCTTCCCAATTCCAACCATCGAGTTTCATTACTGATGAAGTACCAGTTATAGTTCCTCCCTGTGGACTAACTTGAGCCAATAAAATTCCGTTGGTTCTAATTGTAGGAATAATTTTACTCTCTGCATTGAAGGCAATTAATGATCTTACGTGTGGTTTAAAATTACCAGTTTCGTTGTAGTCGTTTGATGCTCTAACGGCACTAATTTCAGTTATTCCTAAAGTCGTGTTTGTAGAAATAAAGCTAGGGTACGCATGGTGGTCATAAACGTGAATGATAGTATCAAAATCGTTAGGATTAACTCTTATAGTGGTAGCATCTACAACAAAGTCGAACTTTCCGTTTTCTACACTAATTGCTGACGACTCAATTTTTTGTCCGTTTCCAATATGGGCAGTAGCTCCAAGAAACAATGTTTTCTGAGCAAAGCTTGTAATTGGTAAAAGGAATAATAGTGATAAAAAATATTTCATAATGTATTGTTTTTTTTAATGACAGCTTGAATGGTTATGGTCTTCTCCTTCTATAGAATTACAATGATATAATTTTTGTTGTTCTGCCTTAACTTCTTGTGTAGGAACGCCATTTTCTTTTTGAATTAACATTTTTTGAATTAGCCTAGCTCTTTCATTTTTATTTCTTTGTTGTAAAATTCGATCGTTTTCTAAATCGAAATATAACTTTCCGTCAACATAAGTTTGCTCAACCTTAGCATATACCGATAATGGATTTGCCGACCAAAGTACTATATCGGCG
The DNA here is from genome assembly GCA_042091225.1 of Cryomorphaceae bacterium. Classification (GTDB taxonomy): domain Bacteria; phylum Bacteroidota; class Bacteroidia; order Flavobacteriales; family UBA7312; genus JABAYQ01. The sequence continues at coordinate 14,605 of JBELHW010000011.1, forward strand.
TCTTTTCCTTCTTTTATAGACCCTACCTTATTATCAATGTGAAGTAATTTCGCAGGATTAAGAGTTACTGTTTTCCATGCTTCTTCCTGGCTCATATTACCATACTTAACAGTTTTTGCTGCCTCCTGGTTTAGTCTTCTTGCCATTTCGGCATCGTCAGAATTAATTGCAGTTACAACATCCATTTCAGCTAGAATAGCTGCATTATATGGAATTGCATCATTTACTTCAAATTTATAAGCCCACCAATCTGAAAAAGTTGAAGCTCCAGCGTTATGGGCTTTCATTTTGTCAGCTAATTTGTACCCTTCTAAAATGTGGGTAAAAGTATTTACAGTAAATCCCATTGAGTCACCTACATGCATTAACATATTTATTTCAGATTGCACATAAGAATGGCAGGTAATAAATCTTTTTTTATTTAGAATTTCTAAAATTGCATTCATTTCTAAATCCTCTCTTGGAGCTAAACTATTTCTTTTAGCAGAGCTAGAAAGCGAATTGTATTTTTTCCACTCTTGTTCATATGCTTTAGCTCTTAAAAAGTGGTCGTAAAATACTTGTTCGACACCCATTCTTGTTTGAGGAAATCGGATACGTTCAAAATCTCCCCAATTAGCTTGTTTTACGTTTTCACCTAGAGCAAATTTTATAAATCCGTCTGCATCTTTAAAAAGCATTTCTTGAGGACTTGCTCCCCATCTTAATTTAATAAGTGCAGATTGTCCCCCTATGGGATTTGCCGATCCGTGTAGTAATTGAGAGGTAGTCACTCCTCCGGAAAGTTGTCTGTAAATATTGACATCGTCGGAGTTCACAACATCTTGTATACTTACTTCTGCACTACTTGCTTGGCTTCCCTCGTTTACACCTCTACTGATTGCAATGTGAGAATGTTCGTCAATAATACCACTAGTTAAGTGCTTGCCGTTAGCGTCAATAGTTTGAAAATCTTGTTTAGAAAAGATTTCTTCTCCAATTAAATTTGAGCCAACAGAAATTATTTTACCATTAGAAATTGCTACATCTGTATTTTCAGCGATTCCCAAATTTTCGTTTGTCCAAACGGTAGCATTTTTAAAAAGCACGTTTTTAGTAATCAACTCTTTTTGCCAACCATAACCCATATTTGGAAACCATAAATCACCAATTTCTTTTTTTGTTTTTCCGTCGGATGAAGTAATTGATTGCTTTTCTTTTTCAATTCTATTTGCAGTCCATTTTTCAACATCTCCATTTGGCAAGAAAATTTGACCATTTAATGTTTCGTTTGAAAAAATAGAATTAATGGAGTAAATGCCTTCCATATCGTAGTTGAAAATCAGGTGAGGCCCTTCTTTTTGAAATTTCATTTTTATGGTGGTAGAATCTTCAACTATTTTTGCTTTAGGAGATTCTAAAGAACCGAATATGATGATTGTATCTTTGTTTGAGCTTAAATATGTTCCTCTTGGGTCAAAATCTATTTCAGAGTTTATAATGTATTTATCGCCTTGTACCCAATTAGATAGTATTGTTCCATTTTCGAAGATATCGTCTGAGCAAACTAAGAAATTTGCTAATTTTCCTTCAGATAGTGTTCCTAATAAATTGCCTGCTTCCATTAATTCAGCAGGATTGATAGTTAGTGCAGCAAGAGCATCTTGTTTTTTTAGTCCAAAAGAAATCGCTTTTCTAAGATTAGATAAAAAATCGCTTTTATTGTCTAAATCTGTAGTACTCAAGCAAATAAAGATGTCATTATCAATTAAAACAGCAGGGTTGCTCGGAGCCATTTCCCAATGTTTCATTTTTTGAAGACTCAACATTGATGCAGCATCAGGAATAGTTACATCATAAGGTTTAGGAAAATTAATTGGTAAAACAACCGCAAAATTACTTTCAGTTAGAAAGGAGGTACGTTGGTATTCGTCTCCATTTCCTATTAGTATATAATCTTTTTCGAACTCGTCTGCAATTTTCCATACTCTTTGAATATCTAATTTGTCATTAACTTCAAAAATTTGTGGTAAATCTTGTAAATTATTCCAAGCCTCTAAAGATCTATTGTATACAGGAATATTGTTTTGGTCGTACCATTCTGCATCGAGGTAAGTTTGATTAATTAAGGCTAAAGTACCCATCAAGGAACTTGGAAATTTTTGTCTAGAACTCCCTTTGTTTAGAGAATAGTGTGCACTAGCTTTACTAATGAGTACACTTTTGTTCTCGTTTTTATCGTTTAGCGTGGTAAGTAATCCGCTACCTCTTGCAATACCATCATTTTGATGGGTTAAGACTGTTCCAAATCCGCAAGCTCTAAAAGATCCAGACTCCTCCTCATTGATGTTAAAAAGGTCTTTACTGTTGATTTGTGGGCGGATAGCCTGATTCCATCCTGCACCTGCACCTGTTTTGCTCCTGTATTGTGGTTGCGGTTTCCAAGCAGGACGTTTTAGTTTTTTTATTCCGTAGCTAGTATTCAAATCGATGAAAGATGGATAAACGTACTTTGAATTAAGATCGTGAATAATTGCTCCAGATGGAATTTGCTTATTAGTATCGTTATCAGCTCTTAATATTCGGTCTCCTTGAATAACAAGTACTCCTTTTTCTAGAGTTTGTTGTGGAGATATTACTAAAGTAGCATTTATAAATGCATGAATTTCTTCAAAACTGTTTTTAACTCCATTATTAGGAAATGTTTCTTGAGCTTGTACATAGTTGAATAAAACTGTTGCGAAGGATAAGAGTAATAATTTTAATTTCATTTTAGTCGTAATTTGAGGGTATGAAAATACAAAATACTAATGTAAATTATCAATAAGATTCTTTACATTTGTTAAAAATATTTTTATGTACATAGGATTAAAACATTTACATAGTAGTTTGCCATATTTATTGTTTATAGCAATATTAGTGGTTTTAGTATTTAGCCTTATTGGTATTTTCAATAAAACCACTTTTGATGGCAAAAGAAAAAAAGCAGTTTTATTTGCAATGATTCTTTTTCATGTTCAATGGACTGTGGGGCTAATTTTATATTTTGTTAGTCCGCTTGTAAAGAATATTGGAGAATCTATGTCTGATTCTACAGACCGTCTTTACGCTTTAGAACATCCTTTAATGATGACAATTGCTTTAGTATTAGTTACTATTGCTAGATCTAAGTCTAAGAAAACGGAAGATAGCTCAATGAACAAAACAGTGTTTGTTTTGTTTGCTCTTGCTTTGTCTTGCATGATTTTTTGTTTGCCTCAAAGTTGGGCCGGATTAAGTATGTTTTCCTAAATGGGTAATAATATAGATTCTAAAATAGGCCAGGAAGATGCTGTTTTGGTAGGAATTATTACTCCTAATCAGAATGAAGAAAAGTCGAAAGAATATCTAGAAGAGCTTGATTTTCTTGCACATACTGCTGGAGCAAGTCCTGTAAAATACTTTTTACAAAAACTTCCATATGCTAATCCTAAAACGTTTATTGGTTCTGGAAAGTTAGACGAAATAAAAAGTTTTATAAATGGAAACGATATAAAGCTTGTTATTTTTGACGATGAACTTGGCCCATCTCAGCTTCGTAATTTAGAGAAGATTTTAGAGTGTAAGATATTGGATAGAAGTAATCTTATTTTAGACATCTTTGCATCTAGAGCTCGAACAGCTCACTCTAAAGTGCAAGTAGAGCTTGCTCAATACCAATATTTACTTCCTAGACTTACGCGAATGTGGACTCACTTAGAGCGTCAGAAAGGTGGTATTGGAATGAGAGGTCCTGGAGAAACTCAAATTGAAACCGATAGAAGAATTATTCAACAAAAGATAGCTTTACTCAAAGAAAAGCTAGTAAAAATAGATAAGCAAAAGGCGATTCAAAGAGGCAATAGGGGAGCTCTAGTTCGTGTTGCTTTAGTAGGATATACTAATGTTGGAAAGTCTACTATAATGAATTGTTTATCTAAATCGGAAGTTTTTGCTGAAAATAAACTTTTTGCAACCTTGGATACAACGGTAAGAAAGGTAGTAATAGGAAACCTTCCTTTTTTATTGTCGGATACAGTTGGGTTTATTAGAAAACTCCCTCATCAATTAGTAGAAAGTTTTAAATCTACCCTTGACGAAGTTAGAGAAGCCGATATTTTGTTGCACGTTGTAGATATTTCCCATCCTAATTTTGAAGAGCAAATAGATATTGTTAGCAAAACGCTTTCGGAAATTGATGCTATTGATAAGCCAACTATTTTAGTGTTTAATAAAGTTGATGCTTTTACTTTCGAAAAGAAAGATGAGGACGATCTTACACCCAAGGAGAAATGTAATTATTCTCTTGAAGATTGGAAAAAAACTTGGATGGCTAAAAGTAGTGCTACTATGTTTATCTCTGCTACCGAGAAAGAAAATTTTGATTCCTTTCGTAAAATATTATATGATACTGCTAAAGAGATTCATGCAAAACGATTTCCTTACAACAAGTACCTTTATTAATTTTTATGCTTTTTAGGAAGTTTTTGCCATACCAAACTATAGGATTGGTCAATCCATTCTTTTATAAAAGTTATAGGAAGGTTTTCTAGCACAATAGTATTCCAATGCTTTTTATTACTATGATATCCAGGAATTACTTGATAAAATTCTTCTCTTAGTTCTATTGCTTTTTCTGGATCACATTTTACATTAATCTGTAAAGGTTCTTTTTGCAAAGAAAATAAAGCAAACATTTTTCCATGAACTTTAAATACTAAAGTATATTCGTCAAAAGGAAATGATTCGCTTACTGCTTTCTTTGATAAGCAATATTTTCGTAAATCTTCAATCATAGTATAGAGTAAAGTACTGGCCTACTTGGGCTAGCATCGTTTTTGAAGGGGGCAAAGTTTAAGTGTAATAAATATTTTCCGTCATGAACATGTTGAGGCACAAAAATTAATTCAGTTATTGTACAATCTTTTCTAGTGTTATTGGGATAGTCCCAAAATGCGTGGTGAGCAGCCAAAACACCTCCATCTATTTCTTTATCGACTGAGGGTAGGTCTATCAAAAAATGTTTAATTCCATTTTTTCTAAGATAATCAGCCACTTCTTTATCTATATAGGGAGGGTTAGTATTAGAATATTGCATCTCTTTTTTACTTTCATTGTTTGGAAGAGTTCGTAAAATAAAAGCTTGGCAATCAGAGTTTAGTTTTCCCTCTATTTGATCTAAAGTAATTAAGCGGTCTTCACCGATTTTTTTTGGTTCAAGACTCATCAATTGACATTTAAAAAAATAGGAGTTTAAAGTGTCATTGACCGATTCTTTTTCTTTGGAAATATGGCCTACACATTCGGTGTGAGTTCCATGGCCATGTGGGTTAAAAAATATATTGAAAAAATTAACTGATCCTCCTTGATTAACTTCTCCAATCCAATTTTCTGTTTTTACAGCTTCTATTTTTGGAGGACCAACGTACCAAGCCGTTAAATTATTTTTTCCAGATTGAATTTCTATAGAAATATCTATCGGTTTAGATAAATCAACTTTAAAAATTTGGTTTTGATGTTCAATGTTTGCTATCATAATTCTAATCTACGTAAAATATATCGGAAGTTATTCTGTCAGCTAAAATTTTGCCTTTATTGCTAAGTTTAAAAATAGTCCCATTTTGCACAATTTCACCACTTTTTAGCCATTTTTTGACAGAAAACTTAAAATAATTGGCTAAAATCGTAGAAAAACGCAATTCGATAACATCTAAGTTGCAACCCCAAATTGTACGCAGAGAAACCATAATATACTCGTTATACTGCTCGTTTTCGGAAAGTAGTTCTTGTTTTATCGATGGTTTACCATTTTTAATAGCGCTTATATAAAGGCTATTGTTTGCTATATTCCATTGCCTTTTATTGTGATCAAATGAGTGAGCAGAAGGACCAAGTCCCAAATAAGAATCACCTCTCCAATAACTACTGTTGTGTTTAGCCATAAACCCATCTTTAGCAAAATTAGAAATCTCATAATGCTGTAAATTTTCTTTTTTAGAATACTCCATTAAAATTTCAAATTGTTGCTTTGCTCTTTCTGGGTCAATATTTTTTGTTTTACCTTTTTTAATTGCGTGAAATAGAGGAGTTTTCTCTTCTACTGTTAGTCCATATGCTGACAAATGTGGAATTTTAAAATCTGTAAATTTTTGTAAGTTATTTTGCCACATTTCATTATTTAAAGTAGGGGTACCGTAAATAAGGTCAATAGTAATATTATTCCAACCTGCATCTTGCACGCCTTTTATACTTTGCTCGGCTTCATTACTGTTATGAGCTCGATTCATAAATTTCAGATCAACATCAAAAAAAGATTGAACTCCAATACTAAATCGATTTATTGGAGTGTTTTTAAGTTCCTTTATTTTTTTGAAGTTTAAATCGTCTGGATTAGCTTCTATAGTTATTTCAGCCTTTGTGTCGATATCAAAGTTTTGGTCTAATTTTTCAAAAATTTGATTCAACTCCTTATAAGAAAGTAATGAAGGAGTTCCTCCTCCCAAATAAATTGTTTTTATCTTTGCCCCTTTAGTAAAGTGTTTTCTAATTTCTATTTCTTGCAATAAAGCAATTAAAAAATCGTTTTTATTTTTCAATGAAGTCGAAAAATGAAAATCGCAATAATTACATTGCTGCTTACAAAACGGAATATGTATATAAATACCAGCCACCGCTCAAATTTAGTTATTAATCTAAGAAAAACGACAAGTAAAATTTGCTTATTTGTTGTTTATTTTTGCTTTTTAACTCCTATTTTTACATCCTGTCAAAACAATAAACCAATGAACGAAGATTTTTTTAAAAATTTAACTCCTGAAGAAAAAAGAGTAATTGTAGATAAAGGAACGGAAGCTCCATTTACAGGAGAATACGATGATTTTTATGAAGAAGGGATTTTTGTTTGTAAAGCCTGCGGAAATCACCTTTACGATTCTTCTTCTAAATTCGATGCTGGTTGTGGGTGGCCCGCTTTTGATAAAGTAAAAGATGGGTCAATAAATACTTATTCTGATTATCACTTAGGATACGAAAGGACAGAGATAACCTGTTCTCAATGTGATGGACATCTTGGACATGTTTTCAAAGGAGAAAATTTTACTGCTGAAAATACTCGCCATTGTGTTAATAGTATCAGCGTACGTTTTATTGCAAAAGCATCTTTAGATACGGATGTTTTTGGGGAGTAGAGGAGTTATTTAGAAAAGTTAATGGGGTTTACTCTACAGAAGTAGGCTATGTTGGTGGGCACAAGAAAAACCCTACTTATAAAGAAGTTTGTAGTGATAAAACTGGGCATGCAGAAGCAGTTAAAATTTATTTTGATTCTAAAAGAGTCAGTTATCAAGATTTATTGACTTTATTTTGGTCCAATCATAACCCAACAACATTAAATCGCCAAGGTTCAGATTCTGGAACCCAATACAGATCGGCTATTTTTTATACTAATCAGGAGCAAAAAGAGATTGCTGAGAAAAGTAAAAAAGATGTAGCCAATGGCCAGTTTAAAGATCCGGTAGTAACCGAAATAGCTCCTATTACAGAGTTTTATAAAGCTGAAGAAGAGCATCAGAAATATCTTTTTAAAGTGGGTAACGGTAGTTGCGGGATTTAATTTCTATGTAAGGAAATACAAAAAGTTGTTCCTTTATTTTTGTCGGAAGATTTAACATATATTTTGCCTTTATGGTAAATTTCGACAATTCTCTTACTTAATGATAAACCTAATCCCCATCCTCTTTTTTTAGTAGTAAATCCTGGCTCGAAAATTTGTTTAAAATCGTTTTTAAACATTCCAACTCCAGTATCGCTAATTTCTATTTTTATAAATTCATTATCTGAACTTACGTTTATCGTTATAGTTCCTTCTCCTTGCATTGCATCAACGGCATTTTTACAAATGTTTTCTATAACCCACTCCATTAAGGTTTCATTAATTGGAATGGATGGGTCGTTGCAATTGTTATGAAGATTTATTTGTACTTTTTCGGACAATCTATTTTGAAGATACTCTACATTTTTACTTAGTAAGTTGTAGATATTTTGCTTTTTTAAACTAGGTTGAGAGCCGATTTTAGAAAAACGATTCGTGATAGTATTTAATCGTTCTACATCTTTGGCAATTATATCTGCAATACTCGAATCTTCTTTGCTATTTCTTAATAATTCAACGCAGGCCATTAAAGAAGACAATGGGGTTCCAATTTGGTGTGCAGTTTCTTTTGCCATTCCTGCCCAAACTAAATTTTGTTCGGAATTTCTAGATCTATTAAAAATAAAATAAGAAAATAGTATAAACAAAATGATGGCAGCTAGCTGGATGAATGGATAAAACCTTAATTGACTTAATATATAAGAATCTTTGTAGTATAAGTATTGAGTCAGAATAATTTTATTATTCATTTTAGCCTCAATTTTAATAGGCTCATGTTGGCTTTTCATTAAATCGAGTTGATTTTTTAGAAAGGCTGCTTGATTTTTTCTTTTAGGCAAGTTTCTATTACCAATTATTTCACCTACTTCGTTTGTTAAGATGGTCGGTATACTAGTGTTCTCTTGTATAATTCTGCTTGCTAAAATGTTATTGGTTGGCCCTATGCCTGAGTTTACTAACTGGTATGTTGCCTCTGCCCAAAGTTCAATTCTTTTTCTTTCTTCTTTATCAAGTTCACGTACCAATTGATTGGTGTATATTAAAGATACTGCACCGATGAGTATGGCAAACAACAACAAAAATGTTTTCCAAGTTTTTTTTTCGTAAGTTAGTTTTAATCTTCCCACTCTATAAGATTATTATAGTCTGTATTTTCAATTTCTTGTTTGTTAGCTTTATTTTTATTGAATTCGTCTTTGAGAATATTTTTAAATTCTCTTTTTTCTTTTTTAAAACCTTCTTTTAATGATTCTCCTAATTTAATAATTCCTGGGGTTATTTTAGGATCTTCTACAGTTCCTTCCATTTTTATAGGTAACATAATGCCTTTTACTCCATCGTCTTCGATAACACCAAACTCGCTGGTTTTTTTCTTTTTATGTGCTCTTCTGAATTTATTAGATAAAATTTCGTTTAACAAGACTTTTAAATCGTAATCCATTTCATTTTCAAATGAATGAGTTCCAGAAATTGCAATAACTGCAGCAGAAGAATAAATTTCCATAAATGGTATTTCAATGACATTTTCTTTTATTTCAATTTGATTTTCTAATGTAGAAAATTTTATTCTTTTTAATTCTGATAAAGCAATATAATCTGACATTAATGTTAATGGCTCAAAATCTAGTAATTGTCCGTCTTCTATTTTTAAGTCGATAAAAGAATATAATCTGTCTTCTAAAGCGTTAAAATAAGGATCCCATTCGTTTCTGAAGTATATATCAGAATTAATTATACCTCTCAAATGTTTATGTCGCATTGTATTTTGTCCAAAATTATGGAATTCATAAAACAGCTGCCTTACATTAATTTGATTCATCTTTGAAGAACTTATCAACCTAAGGTTTTCATTATCTAATTGTTGAATTGACAAGTCACCACTAATATCTCCTGACATTGTCTGTAAATTTATTTTTTTAAGTTTTAACAACTTATTATTATATGATAAATCAGCATTAAAATTTCTCATGTGAAACTTATCGTATGAAAGATCTATTAGGTTAATTTTTAAGCCTGCAATAATATTTTCAGGAAAACTAATCTTTTGTTTTTGCTCGTTATCATTAATAGTAGAGTCATTGTTAAGAAGTTCATCAACCAAAATCCAGTCAGAATCTAGCTTACCTCCAATTTGAAGTGGAGCGTTTTTTAAAAACAGGTATTTAAATATATTATCTATAGCTCCTTTAAATCTCATATTACTTTTTTCGGCCATAGTAAAAGAAATATTGTCAATATTTAATTGTTCGTTTACTAATTTTAGACTTGCAATACCGTTATATAATTTTGGTGAATTTGGCTCTTGTTGTAAGACTATATTTTCGACTAAGATGTTTGCTTCTTTTTGAGCCATTGCGATATCATAACCATATTTGTTTTTAAGACCTATTTTGCCATTATATTTTAGGTCTATTTTTAAGCCTCCTTCTAATACATTAAAAGGGACTTCTACTCCAAACTTATACAGCTGAGAAAGTTGTAATTCAGATTTAAGGTTGACTTTTAGTAAGGGATTGTCGAAACTTATTATATCTACTTCAGCTTCTATAGGATTTTCATTTAATAAGCCATTTAATTTCCTTATTTCGATTTTATTTTTTTTGTCTTTATTAGAAAAAACTCCGCTAAAAGATGCATTTTCTATTTTAAATTTTTGAATCTCGCTGCTAAAATTATTAGCATCAAACTCGATATTTATAATGGGATCTTGTTCTATTTTCTGATTATAATCTAAATCAATTTTTACTTTTCCATTTGTTTTATAATCGTTTATATGTTTAACAAACTGCTTAGGTACAATTGGATTAATGTTTTCTATATCCAATTCTTTAGCTTTTAGCGTGACTACTAATTGTTCTTTAAGGTTGTCAATGTTGGCAATAAAATTTAATTTATCGTTGATAAATTCTAAAGAGATTTTTTGACCACTAGAATTAATTTGAAACTTACTAATTAGGTTTATTTTTTCATTTTTTAAGAGATTTAAATCGTTAGAAATAAGTTTTTCATTAACTACGTCTGCATCAATTGAGATTTGTGTAATTCCTTTTTCTATGGCTAATTGTAGTTGAGTTTTTTTATTATTTAGTTGAGCTTCTAAACCAGATTCGTTAGCAAATTTTACTCTAAAGTTTTCTAATAAAATACTGTTTAACTTAAAATTTACTTCTGCACTTGTATCATTTGTTGCCTTCCATATTTCGTAATTTGGTTTTCCATTGGAGTAGTAAATAGAGGTGTATCCATTTTTTAAGACGATATCTTGAATGTTATACTCTTTATTGTACAGGTCAATAGCGTTGAATAGTAAAGATAATTCTTCTACTTTTAAAAGAGTGTCTTTTCCGAAACTATCAAGAGCTTTTATATTTTTTAAATTGATACTTGTATAAGGAAAATTATTTATTGCAGAAATCTCAACATCTTCTATTTCTAAAGTTTGAGTTAGTATTTTGTTTAACTCATCAATTACGACTTGCTCTATTTCGTCTTGGTAATAGTAAATTAGCGCAGAGCTAGCTCCTGCAGCTAAAACTGTAACTGAAAAAAAAATTATGACTAGCTTAAAAAAATATCGCATATAGAAATAAACGTGATTATTCTATGGCTATTATAAAAAAATTATATCATTTTTAAAAGGCTTATTTCTTGCTCGTTTAAAAAACGAAACCTTCCTCTTGGGATGTCTTTTTTTGTGAGTCCCCCATAATAAACTCTATCTAGTTTTAGAACCTTATAGTCCATTTTTAAAAACATTTCGACAATAGATTTATTTTTACCTCTATTAATTTCTAAACCAATTTCTTTTTTGGATGCATTTTGAACATAGGACATTGCCTGAATTTCTAAAAAATGATTTTCCCATGCTATTTCGACCATTTTTTTCATATCAGCATGCTTTAGATTTTTATCTAAAGAAATATGATACACTTTTTTAAATCTTTGTTTTGAATTGGTTAGTTTTTTAGAAATAGCCCCATCATTGGTGTACAACAATAATCCTGAAGACTGTCTATCTAGTCTTCCAACAGGATAAATTCGTTCCTTACATGCCTTTGCTATTATTTCTTCAACTGTTTTTTTCTTCGAAGGGTCATCAGAAACTAAATATCCCTTTGGTTTATTTAAAAGTAAATATTGTAACTTTTCTGAAGAGATTGTTTCGTTGTTAAATTTTACTGTGTCTTTAGGCAATACTCTAAAACCCATTTCAGTAATAATTTTACCATTTACAGATACAAGTCCTGCAGCTATTAATTTATCAGCTTCTCTTCTAGAGCTGATGCCAGAATGTGCTAAAAACTGATTTATCCGCATTCCTGGTTTAGATTCAACAATTTTTCTTTTTATAACTTTATTTCTAAACGAGGGTCTTTTGCCTTCTTTTCTAAATGAGGTCTTATCTTCTCTTGAAGTGCGATTGTCATCTCTTTCATTCTTTTTAAACGAAGCATTTTTATTGTCTCCTTCCTTTCTTTTAAACGAAGCATTTTTATTATTTCTGGATAAATTATTGCTTCTTCTTGCTGGGCTCATTTTTTTTAATTTTTCACAAAGGTAGAATAAACAATTTTAAAAGGCGTCTTTGATGTATTTAATAATCGGTTTGTCAGAATAAAACACAATTGAAATTATATCAAATCTAATCTCGTGGCTTAATTTTTTTTGTTTTAAATATTCTTCTGCTGCATCAAGATATAAAGATAATTTTTTATCGCTTACAAATTCTTCCGGATTTCCATAGGCTGACGTACTTCTTGTTTTTACTTCGGTAAAAACAAGCGTATTGTTTTCTAAAAATATTATATCTATTTCTGCTCTAAGAAAACGCCAGTTTTTTTCTAATATTTTTATTTCTTTTTGTTGTAAAAAATTGAGTGCAATTTGCTCTCCTTTTTTACCTAACTCATTGTGTTTAGCCATAATTTAATAGAGTTGTTTGGTCAACTACTAGCTCTGCTTCAACTCCGAATTTTAAACAGACATTATTTTTTAGGTGACCAGCTGGGAAGTCAAAACAAACCGGATAATCATATTGTTTTACTGCATCCAAAATGATTTCTATTACATTCTTTCCGTATGGCACTTCGTTATCATGCATTTTAGTCATACCACCAATAATTAGTCCTTTTAAATTTGACAGTTTATTAGTTCTTTTAAGATTCATAATCATTCTGTCTATGTGGTATAGGTATTCGTCAAGATCTTCTAAAAATAATATTTTACCATCCGTTTTAATATCTGATTTACTTCCGCAAAGACTATATAATATGGATAGATTTCCTCCTACTAATTGCCCTCTAGTTTTTCCATGTATATTAAGAGGGTGGCTTTTTATTTCATAATTTACATTTTTTCCAATAAGTGTGTCTCTTATGCTTGTTAATGACAATTTACTGTTGCTTTCAAAATTTATTGGCATTGAGCAATGAAGACTTGCAATAGAAAGATTATGTAAGTGAGAATGAAGGACGGTTACATCACTGTAACCCATTATCCATTTTGGATATTTTATTAGATTATTGAATTCAATTTTGTCAATAATTTGAACTGTTCCATATCCGCCTCTTACACATAAAATTGCTTTGATACTAGTATCGTCAATCATTTGTTGTAGGTCAAAGGTTCTTTGCTCTTCTGTTCCGCTAAATTGATTTTCTTGCTCGAATAGGTGCTTCGAAAAAACAGCTTTGAAACCCCACTCTTCAATTATTTTTATTGAAAATTTAAGTTCTTGTATACTTATTTTTCTAGCAGTTGAAATAAGTCCAATTTTATCGCCAATTTGAAGTGGATTAGGAATAGATTTTAATTGTCTTAACTTAGTCATCCTTATTTGCTGCTTATTAATATCTTTGCTAAGATATAATAATACGTTTAAATGAATTCAAAAAAGTATACAGTTACTTCTGCTTTACCTTATGCTAATGGTCCTTTACACATTGGTCATATTGCGGGAGCATATTTACCAGCAGATATCTATGTTAGATACAGAAGACTTAAAAAAGATGATGTTCTTTTTGTTTGTGGTTCCGACGAGCATGGAGCTGCTATAACTTTGAGGGCAAAAAAAGAAGGTAAATCTCCTAAAGAAATTGTTGATTTTTTTCATGAATTAAACAAAAAAACATTTCAAGATTTTGGCATAGATTTTGATATTTATCATCGTACTTCTGAAGAATTACATCATCAGACTGCACAAGATTTTTTTTCTGTTTTAGAAAGTAAAAATGTTTTCATAAAAAAAATAAGCAAACAATTTTTTGATGAAGAAAATCAGCAGTTTTTAGCCGACAGATACATTACAGGAACTTGTCCTAAGTGCGGTTTTGATGGAGCATATGGAGATCAATGTGAGAAATGTGGTTCTACATTAAGTCCTAACGAACTCATTAATCCTAAATCTACTCTTAGTGGGAATTCTCCTGTTCTTAAATCAACAACTCATTGGTATTTGCCGATGCAAGAACATGAAAACTGGTTAAAAGAATGGATTGAAGATGGGATATTAGACGGGTCTGTACAACATAACCCTAAAAATTGGCGAAGTCAGGTAAACGGACAGTGTATGTCTTGGATAAACAGCGGTCTTCGCGAAAGAGCAATGACAAGAGATTTGGATTGGGGGGTTAAAGTGCCGGTTAAAGATTCAGATGGTAAGGTTTTGTATGTTTGGTTAGATGCTCCAATTGGTTATATATCGGCAACAAAACAATGGGCAAAACAAAATAATAAAGATTGGAAAGAGTACTGGCAAAAAGATGCAAATTTGATACATTTTATAGGCAAGGATAACATTGTTTTTCATGCTATTATTTTTCCAATAATTTTAAAAGCTCATGGAGATTTTGTTTTACCCACAAACGTACCAGCCAACGAATTTTTAAATTTAGAAGGTAAAAAGTTGTCAACTTCTAGAAATTGGGCAATTTGGTTGCATGATTATATAAAAGATTTTGAAGGTCAACAGGATACGTTAAGATATGTATTATGTGCTACAGCCCCTGAATCAAAAGATACAGATTTTACTTGGAAAGATTTCCAAACCAGAAATAATAGCGAGTTAGTTGCTATTTTAGGCAACTTTATTAATAGAGTTGTTGTTCTTGTAAATAAGTATTACGATGGCTACGTTCCTTTTCAAAATGAGTTGCACGACTACGACAAAGAAGTTTTGTTACAACTACAAAACTGTGGAGGTTTAATAGGAGAATATATCGAAAGTTATAAAATGAGAGAGGCTCTTTCTGAAGTAATTAATTTAGCTCGTTTAGGAAACAAATATTTGGCAGAAACAGAGCCTTGGAAACTTAAAAAAACAGACGAAAAAAGAACTGAAACCATACTTAATGTGGCATTACAAATTAGCGCGAGCTTGACGGTTTATCTCAAGCCGTTTTTACCTTTCTCTTCTGAAAAACTATCAAGAATTCTAAACATAGAATTTGATTCTTGGGATGGAGATAAAAGAATTGAGGCAAAACATAAAATAAATTCATCTGTGCTTTTATTTACTAAAATAGAAGATGAAAAAATTGACGAACAATTATCTAAACTAAAATGAGAAATATCCTACTAATTCTTTTATCAAACTTGATTTTAAATTTTGTATTTAGTCAATGTGAAGGAAGATATCAAGAACAAATTTTTGAAGATTCTGTTGTTACTCTTCAATATTCTGATGTTTATGATTGGTCCATTTTAGATTCTTGTTTAGATATGGATGTTTACCTTCCTAAACAAGACACTTTTACAAACAGACCTTTGATAATTTTTGCTCATGGAGGTAGTTTTTATCTTGGTAATAAAAATAATCCTGAAGCAGTAGCATTTTGTAAAGCGTTTGCACAAAAAGGATACGTTACGGCTTCAATTCAGTATAGACTTACCTCTCAGTTAAGTTTGGTAGACTCAAACGTAATGATACAAACTGTTTTTAATGCGATAAGTGACATGAAGTCGGCAATTCGTTATTTTAAGCAAGACGTTAGTCAGAATAATAATGTTTTCGGAATAGATAGTTCTCAAATATTTGTTGCTGGCTACTCTGCTGGAGCTATAACTTCAGTAAATTTAGCGTTTTTAAATAATGAAGAAGAAATACCAGCATTTTTACAATCCTTTGTGGATAATGCTGGTGGATTAGATGGAGACAGTGGAAACCCTGGTTTTAATTCTAAACCTAAAGCAGTTGTTAGTTTAGCTGGAGCAATTTATTTAAAGTCTTTTATTGACGATCAAGATGTGCCAATCGTGAGTCTTCATGCTCAAGATGACGAAACCGTTTTTTACGGTTGTAATAGCGCATTGGGCTTTTCTTTTCTACCAATTTTATGTGGCTCCTCTGTAATTCATTCCGAAGCTCAGTCTCTAATGATTAATAATCAGTTACATACATTCGAAAGTGGAGGTCATTTAGCTCCGGTTAGTCCGACAAATATGGAAGAAATAACTGTGCCAATTATAACCGACTTTTTATATTCTTTACTTGATTGTAATGAGCCAACAGATTTAAAACAATATTCAAATTTTGATTTAAGTATATATCCGAACCCCTCAACCGGCGTTTTTAATATTCAAACTAATGAAGTTAACTATGATTTAAAGGTTTATAATTCTCTTGGGCAACTAGTTTTTATAAACAAAAAATCGAATTCTAAAAATATGGATTTAACAAATCTAAAATCTGGAATTTATTCTGTTGTTTTGATATCAAATAATAAACAAGTCTCTAGAAAATTACTTTTAAATTAAGAAAAAGTATGGAAAAGTATATTAAAAAAAATAAAATAGAATAGAAAATAAGAATAAAAAAGTTTTAAAATTTTAAATACTGTTTTCAAAAAATAATATGGCCTAGAAACACAGATATTTACTAGATTGAAATTTAGTAATTTCATGAAGTAAGTTTTAGTTAAATTTTTAAGTTAGCTTTAAGGTTTAGCTACTCAAATTTAAGAAATTTTTATCAAAAAAAAAATTGGTTTTATATTAGAAAATCAATTGATTAACATAATTCTGTTTATTTCTTTTGATTCTTAGGTATGATTTATAGATATCTTTTGTAATTTTTGTACTTTAGCAATCAATTTTTGAATTTAAATTAAAACATATATATTTTGAAGATTCTATTCAAAGCTAAATTAGTTGCGTTTTTATTTTTCAATTTAGCTGTTTTACTAGAGGGTTTTTCCCAAGTAACTTTTGCCAATGTGCAAGATGATCTTTGTGAGAGTAACGGAATAATACAAGTGGTTAATCAGACATTTGCTTTGCCATACGAGTTAAACGTAACTTATCCAAATTTGAGTGAAACGTCTGTTAACGTATTTACAGACACAGTAAACCTTGACAATTTAACTGGAGGAGTTTATCTCTTTGAAGCAATTTCTAATACAAATGATACTGTTAGTGGTTCTGTTGAGATTTTTTCTGAAATAATTACAACTAATTTTTTCGTAAACACTTTTTTTAATGAGGGTTATGGGGTTGAATGTCATGGAGATTGTGATGGTCAAATCTTTTCTAGCGTTTCTCCAACTTTTAATGGTTCACCAACCGGAGATATTTACACTACTTTGTGGTATGAAGACTCAGTAGTTATTGGAAATGAGTTTTACTCAAGTAATACTTCAAATAATACCAATCAACCAGACTTGTGCGCTGGTCAATATGCTTTTTTATATGTTTCGCCGAGCGGATGCGAACGTGTTAGGTATTATACTTTAGTTGAGCCCGATACAATTGAGACTTCCGCTGTTAGTAGTCAGGTTTTATGTTTCGGAGAGTCATCTGGTGCTTTAGATCTTACAGTTTCTGGTGGTGTTGGTCCAACTTTTAATGAAGGAACCGGAACATATCCTGACACCTTAGATTATTTTTACTCTTGGTCAGGTCCAAATTCTTTTAATGCAAGCACACAGGACATTTCTGGATTAGAGGGAGGAATTTATACCATAACCGTAACTGATAATAACGACTGTGTTTTTGTTGAAACCTATGAAGTTCTTGATACTTTGCCTCAACTGATTGTTTCTGTTTTAAGTTTTGATACGGTTAGTTGTTTTGGAGGTGATGATGGCTCTATAAGTCTTCAATCTACTGGTGGTTCTGGAGACATAGAGTTTAGCATTGACGGAGTTAGTTATCAGACTAATAATGTGTTTTCTGACCTTACAGCAGGTAACTATACCCTATTTGCTAGAGACACCAATAATTGTGTTGAAACGGTTACTTTTGATTTACCTGAATACCAGCAAATGACATTTAGCAGTATAGATGTGCAAAATATATTATGTGCTGATTCTTTGGGTTCTATTACTTTCTCTATTGAAGGCGGTCTTGAGCCTTACACCTACAGCATAGATAATGTTAATCAGCCCGATAGCGTATTTAATAATTTGTCGTCAGGTCTTTACAGTTTTGTAATTTTTGACGCTAATAATTGCTTTATTGATACTTCAATTACAATTTCAGAGGTAAACTCTTTAGAAGTTAATGTAGGTATAATAACTCCGACTTGTTTTGGGGACGATAATGGCCAGCTTTCTATTGTCGTAAACGGAGGAACAAGCCCTTTTACCTATACTCTAAACGATACAATAATTCAAAACACACAAACATTTTCTAATTTAATAGCAGGCGATTATTCTATTCTAGTAGAGGATTTCAATAACTGTAGTTTTGATACTCTAGTTTCAATATCACAACCTAATGAGATAACTGTTTCTTTAGATAATATAGATTCTACTAGTTGTTTTGGATTTAATGACGGTAGAATTTTCACAACTGCTAATGGCGGCCAGCAAGGAGGATACACCTATTTTTGGTTATATGATGGCTCCCCATTTTTAATAGATAACGATGATATAGATGCTCTAAATGCAGGTGTTTATACCTTAGAAGTTAGTGATAACTCATCTTGTTCGTCTGATCAATATGATTTTGAGGTTTCTCAACCAAATCCATTAGTCGTTAACGTAGATGATTTACAATCATTAAGTTGTAATCAATCTGGTGATGGTCAAATTACAGTTTCTGGATCTGGAGGTACAGGTGCTTATAATTATACATGGACTGGTATTGTTGGTGATAATTTACAGACGCTAGAAGATTTAGATGCTGGCGACTATATTCTTACACTACGAGATCAAAATAATTGTGACACTACTGTAACCATAACTGTCACTGAGCCTGATGTTTTAACATTTACAAATACTCAATTAACTGATGTAGATTGCTTTGGAGGAAGTACAGGTATTCTAGAAGTTGATATTGATGGAGGAACAGCCGACTTTAATTTTTCAATTATTCCTAATATTGGGAATTCAACAACAAATTTAAATACATTTACTGTCACTTCACTAAGTGCACAAGAATACACTGTTCAGGTTTTGGATGAAAATAATTGTTTTCACGAACAACAATTTACGTTAAATCAGAACTCTGAAATTGTTACAGACTTTACCACAAATGGGGAAACTTGTAATAATAATAATGCAACTATCCTTTCCAGTAATTCTGGAGGAATTTCGCCTTATTCTTACAATTGGTTAGGCTTAAATGAAACATCTAATTTTGTTGATTCTTTGGCAGGAGGATTTAGTTATACTTTAGAGGTTACCGATGATTTAAATTGCATGGTAAGTTTTACTGAATTTGTTCCTAATATCTTTCCTATAGTAATTGATTCAATTCAAAAAGAAGATATAAGCTGTAACGGAGAAAGTAATGGCTTGTTAGAAGTAAATGTTTCAAATGGTATAGCACCATATACTTATACATTATTTTCAGGTGCGGTTCCTCAGTATCAAATTACAACTAACAATTTAACAGACACAATTTTTAATATAGATGCTGGTAACTACACATTACAAGCACAAGATTTTAGTGGGTGTGAATATTCATGGCCTTCTACTATTAATATTGAGTCGCCAGAATTACTCACGGTATCTATTGATTCATCCTCAACAACTTTCGATCTTATTTGTAATGGAGATAATGATGGTGAAATTTTCTTAAATATTTTAGGAGGAACACCATATTCCGGAGGCTATTACGATTTATTTGTTAATAATCCTTTTTTCTCTCAACAACTTTCGGTTGATTCTATTACTGGTCTTGTTGCAGGCACTTATAATATGACTGTTCAAGATGCAAGTGGTTGTTTAGCAAATGTAACTCATACTATTAACGAACCAGACCTAATTAGTGTAAGTTCTGTAGAAACAGATGTTCTTTGTTACAACGAGTCAAACGGAACCTCTTTGATAACAATAGGCGGAGGTGTTTCAGATTATAATATTAGTACAGTTTCAGCTGATGCTATAATTTCACAACTTTCTACTGACACATTCCAAGTTACTAATTTGAGTGAGGGTGTCTATTATTTTGATATTTCAGACAATAACGGTTGTCAGGTATTAAATTATTCCTTAAATATTAATCAACCTCTTGAAGTAGAAGTTTTAAGTACAAGTTCAAGTTTAGAGTCTTGTTTAGAGGGTGATGCAACAGCTTCTGTAAATCTTACAGGAGGAACAAGCCCTTATGTATTCTTATGGACATATGATTCTGATTTTCAACAACCAATTTTATTATCTAATGGCGATTTAAATCCTACAAACCAATCAGCAAATCCACAATTTTTATCGGAAGGATTACATTACATACACATTTGGGATTTCAATGGATGCTATACTTACGATAGTGTTGCAGTTAATAGAGCTACAAATCCGAATTTAGAATTACTTGGGACTATAAACAATTTGTGTTATGATGACGAACAGGGTCAGATTACTGTAAATGCCACCCAGGGAAACCCTTTTTATGAGTACTCAATTAACGGAGGAGTTACTTGGCAGTATTCTCCAGTTTTTGAAAATCTTGGAGGTAGTACTTATAACATTATGCTCAGAGATTCACTTGGTTGTAGTGATGATATTGAAAATATTGAAATTACTGCACCAGATCCTATTTCTGTTATTGTTGAGTCTGAAACCGTAAGGTGTTTTGGAGACAACGATGGTACAGCTTCAGTAGTTAATGTTTTTGGAGGAACATCTTCTTCAGGAAATTACTCTTATCAATGGCAAAATCTCGACGGAATTAACCTTTGGCCTGCTAATCTTTCAGCTAATTCTGCTAATGTAAATGGCTTGTCTGTTGGCTCATATCAAGTAGAAGTACAAGACGATAATGAATGCGTTACTATTTATTCTCCTGTAATTATAGGAGAACCATTAGAGGTAAATGTAGACTTAAGTATAATCTCGAATTATAATGGAGTTGAAATTTCTTGTAATAATGCTAGTGATGGAATTATAATGGCTACAGCCTCTGGTGGTACAGGAGATTTTACTTTTACTTGGACTAATGGTTCAAATAACTTAGAGATTAATACTGCCGCTACTTTTGACACACTATATTCCCTTCCTCAAGGCCCATATTATGTGTTTATTTCTGATGAAAATGGTTGTTCAAATTCCAATCAAATTAGCATTTCACATCCTGATTCTATAACGTTAGAATTCGAAGATGTCATAAATATTCGTTGTGAAGGGGAAGCTGCTGGAAGTGCTAATGCAATTTGGTCTGGTGGCTTAGGGTTTGGTACTTATAATGTAGTCTGGACAGATAGCAGCAACAATACTTTGTCATTAGTCAGTCAAGTAAACGATCTAGACGTAGGAACTTATAATGTTTCTGTTTCAGATAACAATGGTTGTGTTGCCTCTTCTGAATTAATTATTGATTACTCAGAACTTTTTCAGATTACAAATTCAATTGATACCACCTACGTAAGCTGTAATGGTTCAATTGATGGGACTTTTGATTTTGAAGTTCAAGGAGGTTGGACGCCATATAGCTATAGCTGGAATGATCCTTTGAATCAACAACAATCTGCTGCTTATGGCTTATCGCCAGGAAACTGGTATATAAATGTAGTTACAGATGCTAACGGATGTGTGGTTTTTGATTCTGTTTATGTTGACGAACCAACTCATCCTTTAAATATTTTTAATGTTGATGCAGATGATGTGGATTGTTTTGGAGAAAATACAGGAACAATTAATTTAGAAGTTGATGGAGGGACTGGACCTTATCAATATGAATGGTTAGGGCCAGATTTTACGTCTTCAAATCAGAACTTGTCTAATTTAACTGCTGGAATGTATAACTTGACAGTAACTGACGCTAGTGGTTGTCAAGCTTTTGGAAGTTATCAGATTAATCAACCAGCTGTGAAATTACAAATTGTTTCAGTAAACACTACTAATGTAGATTGTTTTGGAAATAATACAGGAACAGCATCAATTAGTTCGATTGTTGGTGGTGCTGGTAGTATTAATCAAGATTGGGGTGGTCAAAATCCAAATGAACTAGAAGCAGGAATCTTTGAAGTTATTGTTACCGATCAAAATGGATGTGCTGACACAGTAGGATATTCCATATACGAACCAGAACCTTTACAGGCTGAAGTAGAAGTTATAAATGAAAATTGTGAAGGTCAAGATGGAAGTATAATTGTTCATGCAACAGGAGGAGTGTTGTTTGATAATAACCTTTATAATTATGGAATCTCACCTAATTACCAATCCTCACCTAACAATCAGGCTAATATAGAGGTTGATTTCCCTTCTCCTGGCGAAACAGCGGATACGATTTTTACAATGACTCTGACAGATAAAAATGGTTGTGAATTTATAATTGAAAATATTGAAATTCATCCTGCAAGAATATTTGATTATAACGCAAGTGTGGGCGTTTGTTTTGGAGATACTTTTATTGTTCAAGAAAAATATAATGAATTTGTTAATTACAGTTGGTCTATTTCACCATCTACTCAAGAATTTGAGGTTTTAGAAAACTCTATATCAACAATTGTAAAAGATGATTTTACAGTTAATGTTACGGGTGTCGATGCTAATGGATGCGCGTTTAGTGATCAAATGGAAGTGAACCTTTTACAACCAGAAATAAGTGTTGGAGAAGATCTTGCTTTAGTTAGAGGAGAAGAAATTTTACTTTCTGTGATACAAGGTGAAGAGCCATTTAACTGGAGTAATGGAGAAACTTCCATAGACATTTCAGTAAGCCCAATTTTAACTACTCATTATTCAGTAACTGCATTGGATACAAGTAATGGTTGTTTTGGTTCTGATACCTTGAGAGTATTCGTTGGGATGAATGAAGGTTTTACTCCAAATGGAGACGGATACAATGACTTTTGGCAAATTGATTATTTGAATCAATATGATGAAGTTCATATAGAAATATTCAATAGATGGGGTAGCAGAATTTGGCAAGCTGACTCTCCTAATATTGATAATTGGAATGGAAAATATAATAATGAAGATTTACCAGTAGGAACATATTATTATATAATATCTTTCTCAGCTAGCTCAAATAAAGAGCCATTAACTGGACCTGTAACCATAGTAAGATAATAAAATGAAAAGAAGTATAATATTTTTATTTACCTTATTGATAATAGGAGGAACTGCAATAGCTCAACAATTGCCACAGTTCACCAGCTATCAATTAAATCCATTTTCTTATAATCCTGCTTTTGCTGGTGTAGATGGGACAACTCAAATGAATGCCTTAATACGAAACCAATGGTCTGGAATAAATGATGCTCCTGAAACGAACGTTTTAAATGCATATGGGTTATTACATAACGAAAAAATGGCGCTGGGAGGAACCGCCTTTAAAGATGCAGCTGGTCCGGATAGTAGAGTTGGACTAACCGCATCATATGCTTATCACCTTAAGCTTTCTGATAAAATGAATTTATCTTTAGGATTATCATTAGGATTGCTTCAGTATCGATTAGACCATACTGTAATTATTCCTTATGATGATAACGATCCAATTTTTAACTCAGGGATTCTTTCCACTGTTGTTCCTACCGCTTCATTTGGTGCGTATTTAAAAGCACAAGACTTTTACGTTAGTTTTGCAGCTCCTCAAATTCTTTCAAGTAGTTTTAATGTTAAAGATGATCTTGATAATGACTTACTATTTGGTGGTTTAACTAATCACTTTTTTCTAGGAGGTGGATACAATAAAGAATTAAATAGTGATTTTGAGTTACAGCCTTCTATTTTGTTAATGTATGCTCAGCCTGCCCCAATTAGTATTGATATAATGACCAAGCTTACTTATAAAGATTATTTATGGTCTGCTATTTCATACAGAGTAGGGGATGCTATTTCTTTATATGTTGGTTATGATATCAACGAACAATTTTATATTGCATATGGACACGATTTTGTAACATCAGAACTTTCTTCTGCTACTTCAGGAAGTAATGAATTTAAGTTAGGATTTAGATTTCTTAAGCCAGAATAAAAAAAACCTTCTTATATTTTATAAGAAGGTTTGTGTGTCTAAACAATAAATGCTAACCAAAAACAAGTGTTACGACAGTGCAAATTTAGAAGATACTTATAGTGTAGCATAGGGTTCATCTCTTACTTTTTAACACTTATTTGTTAGTATAGGTTCTTTTTTTAGAATAAATAATGTAATGTTAGGTTTCTTTTTAGCTTTTTTTTCTGGAGTAATTTTAGGACTTTTAGGAGGTGGTGGTTCAATTCTTACACTGCCTGTTTTAGTTTACTTTTTAGGAGTAGAACCAACAAAGGCAACTGCATACTCTTTGTTTATTGTTGGCATTTCTGCTTTAATTGCAACCCAAAGGTTTTATACAAAAAAACTTATAGACTTTAAAGTCGGATTATTTTTCGCTTTACCATCTTTTTTAGGCGTCTTTTTAATTAGAGAGTGGGGATTACCTTTAATTCCTGATCCATTTTTTATAGTTTCGAATTATGTAGTTAGTAAAGATCTATTTTTATTATTATTTTTTGCATTAATAATGTTTGGAGCTGGTTTTTCAATGCTTTTTGCAAAAAGGAATTCTACTACTCAGAAAAAGAAAATTAATTATTATCTCATACTAATTGATGGTTTAATTGTTGGTGCTATTACAGGATTGGTAGGTGCTGGTGGTGGATTTCTAATTGTTCCTTCTTTAGTGTTTTTAGCAGGATTAGACATAAAGAAAGCAATCGGAACATCATTAATGATTATATCTTTTAAATCTCTATTAGGTTTTACTGGCGATTTGAGTACAGAAATTGATTGGAACCTTCTTTTAATTTTTACTTCTATTTCTTGTCTAGGAATATTTTTTGGAATTTATGTTTCTAAGTTTATTAAATCAAACATGATTAAAAGATATTTTGGTTTCTTTGTAATCTTTATTGCAAGTATAATTATTACTAAAGAGTTATTATTTTGATTAAAAAAGGAACAAAACTTTACAGTATACTAAAATTTAAATGCCCTAGCTGCCATGAAGGAGATTTTTTCAAATCACACCCTTACAATCTATCAATGGCAGGAGACATACATAAGTTATGTTCTTCTTGTAATGTTAAGTTTAGCAAAGAACCAGGATTTTATTATGGCGCAATGTATATTTCTTATGCTATTGCTGTAGCCTTATCCGTATTTTTTTATCTTTTTTTCTACCTTTTAAAAATCGATTTTTCAATCCCTTTTTTTATTTTATTTTATTCTGTTTTTTTATTAGTATTATCTCCTTTAATTTATGCCTTTTCTAAAATTATTTGGGCTAATATATTTATTAATTTTACAAAAAAGTTAGATTAAATGATAGTACACCAAATTCATACTAAATGTCTTTCTGAGTCTGCATATTACATTGAGTCAAAAAATGAGGTTGCAATTATTGACCCCATTAGAGATGTTGATGTATATCTTGAAATGGCAAATAAAAATAATTGTAAGATTAAATATATTTTTGAAACACATTTTCATGCTGATTTCGTGTCAGGTCATTTAGAGTTGGCAAAAAAAACAGGAGCAACAATTGTTTTTGGACCTAATGCAGACCCCACTTATGATTTTTATTCTTCAAAAGACTTAGAGGTTTTTAATTTAGGTGATGTAACTATTCAGACTCTTCATACACCTGGCCATACATTAGAGTCGTCTTGTTTTTTATTAAAAAATTCTGACAATAAAGACCATTGTATTTTTACAGGAGATACTTTATTTGTTGGGGATGTTGGGCGTCCAGATTTAGCAGTAAAATCCGATGATTTAAGTAAAGAAGATTTAGCATCCATGCTCTACGATTCCATTCATAGCAAAATACTAAATTTATCAGACGAAGTAATTGTTTATCCTGCTCATGGTGCAGGTTCAGCTTGTGGTAAAAATATTGGTTCACAAACATTTTCTACTATTGGAGAGCAAAAGTCTCAAAATTATGCTCTAAAAACGTCAAGCAAATCTCAATTTGTAAAGGAAGTTACTTCAGGTCTTTTAGAACCCCCAAAATACTTTTACACAGATGTGATGATGAATAAAAATGGGTATGATTTTTTAGACGATGTAGTAGAACGTAATAAAACACCTCTTAAATTAGAGCAACTGCTTTTAGCCCAAAAAGGGGGAGCACTTGTTTTAGATGTTCGTTCTGCTAATGAATTTGCTAAAGGGTTTTTAAAAGATTCTATCAATATTGGTCTTGATGGTCAGTTTGGGCCTTGGGTAGGAGCATTGATAGATTCTGACAGGTCAATTATCGTTGTTTGTAACTCAAAAAAAGTAGATGAAACTTTTATAAGGTTAGCAAGAGTAGGATATGAGAACGTGATTGGTTTTTTGAACGAATCGGACTTGCCTTCAAATCTTGAAACAATTACCTCTTTGTCTAGTGATTCTTCTGCAGATTTAATATATAATAAAACCAATCAATTAATATTAGATGTGAGAAAGCCTTCCGAAGTAGTAAGCGGACATGTTCTAAATGCAAAGCATATTCGCCTTCAAAAATTAGAAGAACGATTATCTGAATTGGATAAAGAATCAGAAATAATTGTTTATTGTGAAGGAGGTTATAGGTCTATGATTTCGTGCTCAATTTTAAAGAAATACGGATATAATAATTTAATTAATGTAAGCGAAGGTTACTCTAAATTAAAACATGAAAAAAATATTAGTCTAACTAAAAATGCTTGTAAAGCCTAAAGATATGAATGATTTGAAAAAAATATTAGCAATGTCTAATGTCAACTTAATAGATGTAAGAACAGTAAATGAGTTCCAGTCCGGATCGGTTGCAAATGCGATTAATATACCAATGTCAGAAGTAACATCAAGGCTCGAAGAAATGAGAGAATTAGAGCCAATGGTTGTTTTTTGCAAGTCAGGAAATAGATCTGGTCAGGTAGAAGCGTACCTTAAGCAAAATGGTGTAAAAGAAATAGCTAATGGTGGCGGATGGTTAGACCTTAATAAAGTTTTAGCTGATTTAACTTAATATAGATTTAAACGAATATCCTTTTTTTGAAAAATGTTTGAGGATTTCGGGAAGAATAATTTTTAATTTTTCTTCTGCTTTTATATTGTCGTGCAATAAAATAATTGACCCTTTATCTATACTTTTTAGAATTTTAGACACGTCATTTTTTCTATTGCGATCAAAATCCCAACAATTCACATCCCACATTATTATCTTAAATTCTTTTTTTAGTTTTCTTATCTGCAAAGGACTTATTCTGCCAAATGGAGGTCTAAATAATTTAGTTTTTGTTAGTTTCTGACATTTCTTAATGTCTTCTAAATAGGTTCTATTACTAGAAATCCATCCATTTAAATGGTTGTATGTATGGTTTCCAATTTGGTGGCCTTGTTCGCAAATCAAATTGAAGTTTTCGTTGTATTCTTTTACGTTTTTACCAAGACAAAAAAAAGTTGCTTTTGCATTAAATTTATCTAACTCCTTTAGAATCCAATTTGTTAAATCTTTTGAAGGACCATCATCAAAGGTTAGATATATAGTTTTTTCTTTTTTTTTAAAACGCCAAATCAGATTAGGAAAAACAAGATTAAACCAATTAGGAATTTTTATCATCTTCATTAAAAGTGATTTCCATTAAATTATTGTAATGATTTATATTGAGTTTCTATTTTTTCTAAAAGATCTTGCTCTTGATACTGATTAGTCAATGAATATAAGCTTCCGACAACTTGATTTGCGATTTGATAATCACGTTCCATTGAACCCCGTTGTTTTGGTTCAATTGAGTTTATATAGTCGAGTTCGTCAAAATAGCGATCAATAAGTATTTCTATTATAGCTCTACCTTTTTCATTTTTTCCAATTTTATAATAAGCTTCAGCTAGAGGTAAATTGAAGTAATTGTATGAAACTGCTTCGTTTGGCATTACTTCAATACACTTATCTAGTACTTTTTCTGCTTTTTCGGATTCTCCTTTTCTTATCAATTCATCTGCTAATCTTGCAAAATTATTTCTAAAATTTAATGTCATTCTTCTATTTGTTTCATCCAAATAGATATTAGGGTCTTGCATATTACCCCACTTGAATTTATTGATAACATTATCATACATTACATTTGATGCAACCGAGCCAGTTTGACCATCGTTACTTTTAGTTTTGAAAGGAACAAATCTATAAGCTAAGCCTTCTAGTTGAAAATAGTCTTCTAATCCCATAAAATTGTCGCCACCTACCGTTATTGCGAAATAGATTGGCCTATCCCAATTAAAATTAGCTAGTATGTCGAGAACCATAAGTTGGTTTTTCTGGATACCATTTCCTTTTAAACTCCAAAGTATTTCGTCTACAATTTGATCTTCATTTTCTTTGGAAACTATTCCTTTTTTAATAATAGATTTTTTATCAATAGTTAATTTTAATCTTTTAGTTGGACAAAAATTACTTTTACCTCTTTGTGTAGGAATCTTGGCTTTTTCGGAATCACTTCCAATCCATTTTATTACATCTTTCACTTCTAAATGATTAACTTTCGCAAACCTAGGATCTTCATATATTGGCACATAATCTCTAGTGCCTTGTTTGTATTTGTTCCAGTCCAAAGAACTTGGTATTGGGGCAGCTTCATAAGCGGCTCTTCTCATTTGGTCAATGTACCAGTCAGTATTAAACAAACTTAAATTAACAACTCTTATATCTGTTCTAATCCCTTCTACTTCTTGAGCATACCAAAGAGGAAATGTATCATTATCACCATTAGTAAATATAATAGCGTTGGGAGCACAAGAGTTTAAATAATTAGAAGCTATATCTCTTGCAGTATATCGATCTGATCTATCATGATCGTCCCAGTTTTCTGAAGCCATTAAAGTCGGAACAAGTAGTAAACAAACAAAAGTAGCGGCAATAGAACTGGATATTTTTGGAAGTTTTTTGCTTAAAAACTCTACTACTGCCAATACTCCAATTCCAATCCATATACAAAATGCATAAAAAGATCCTACATAAGCATAATCTCTTTCTCTAGGTTGGAAAGGATATTGATTTAAGTAAACCACAATTGCCAGTCCTGTAAATAAAAACAATAAAGTAATGACAAAAGCATCCTTATTGTGATTGTTGTAATGAAAAAACAATCCAATTAATCCTAGAATTAGAGGAAGTAAATAATATTTATTTCTTCCCTTGTTTGTAGCCATTTCTTTAGTTATATTTTCTTGAGATCCTAAACGCATGTTGTCGATAAATGGAATTCCACTTAACCAGTTGCCTTTATTAATTTCACCATGGCCCTGAATATCATTTTGTTTTCCTGCAAAATTCCACATGAAGTATCGCATATACATATGACCAATTTGATACCTCACAAAATAAGTTATGTTTTCGGCAAAAGTTGGAGGTGTTTTATCATTTGATTTTCCACTCCATTGTTTATATGCTTTTTTGTGTATTGATTGAGAAGAACTCCACATTCTAGGAAAAAACCCGCTAAATTTATCGTCATAAACTGGTTTAGAGTCTTTATTAGGATTAGTGATTACATATTTACCTTTATTATCATCTTTTTTGTAAACAGGATTGCCATCATTTAAATCAACAACCTTAGCGTTGTAATATTGACCGCTCAAAATTGGCCAGTCTCCGTATTGTTCTCTGTTTAGATATGATAATAAGGTAACGGCGTCTTCAGGGTTGTTTTCGTCAATCGGCGGATTTGCGTTTGATCGAATAACTAGTATGAAGAATGTGGAATATCCGATTAGAATGAAAGCAAAGCTAACAAGCCCCATTCCTAAAAAAGGTGATTTAATTTTTTTATTTACAAATAAACCGCTAAAAATTATTGCGCTTATAAGAGAAAAATAGATAATAGTTCCGGAATTAAAAGGTAGTCCTGCGCTGTTTACGAAAAACAATTCGAATTTCCCGGCTAAACTCACTATTCCAGGAATAATAAGACCCTGTATTCCTCCAGTTGCAATGATTGCTAATAAAAATACTTTTAAAATACCAATTAATGATGTTTCATGTTTTTTAAAGTAATAAATAAATATAACTGCAGGAATTGCTAATAGATTAAGTAAGTGTACCCCAATAGACAATCCTATTATGAATGAAATTAATATGATCCATCTAGATGCGTATTTATCGTCTGCTTCAGATTCCCACTTTAAAATAGCCCAAAATGTGATTGCAGTGAAAAATGAAGACATTCCGTATACTTCCCCTTCAACTGCTGAGAACCAAAAAGAATCAGAAAATGTATAAGCTAAAGAGCCAACTAAACCGCTACCAATAATTGCAATTATGTTTGACTTTGATAACTCGTTTGATTTTAAGATTATTTTTTTTGAAAGGGCAGTGATTGTCCAGAACAAAAATAAAATTGTCAGAGCACTAAAAAAAGCTGACATTAAATTAATCATAAATGCTACCTGATTTGTGTCAGAAGCAAATAATGAAAAGAATCTTCCAAATAATTGAAATAATGGTGCCCCTGGTGGATGACCTACTTCTAGTTTATAAGCTGTGCTAATGTACTCGCCACAATCCCAAAAACTAACGGTTGGCTCCAGAGTTAAGTAGTAAGTTATCATCGCAATAGCGAAAGCTATCCATCCAAATAGATTGTTAATTTTAGCGTATTTCATCTTCAAGAAGTTTCATAAATTTAAACGCTAATTTATGAAATTTATTCATCCTACTTGTTTGCTTTGCATTTAAATTATTTTAAAAATAAGTTGTAAAAGTTTTGTATTTATTCATTAAAAGGTATTTTTGCAATTCTTTAAATAATATTGCCCGATGGTGTAACTGGCAACACGTCTGTTTTTGGTACAGAAGAGTCTAGGTTCGATCCCTAGTCGGGTAACATAAATGGTCGCTAACTTTAGCGACCATTTTTTTACATGTCTTACTTTTGTTTTTTTTTTTCATATATTTGTTAGTTCCACTTTATCCTTATCCTATTAAACAAGTGAAATATGAAAAAAATCTATTTTTTGGTTAAGCCCTTAACGTTTTTATTGTTGGCTACAATTTCTTCAATTAATGTAAATGCTCAGTGCAATAATCCATTATATTTTCAGCATACTAGTGTTTCTGATTCTAGCGTTGAGTTCAGTTGGTCTACAGCGATTTCTTCAACTAACTACAGGATTAGTATAAAGAAAGAAGGTGAGAATTGGCAATTTGCAACTAATCCTATAGATATTTCTCCACTACAAAATAGTCTAGTGATTAATGGTCTTGAAGAATTTACAAATTATCAATACAGAATAAAAACTTTTTGTGATTTAGAATTAGTTAGCTCATGGTCTATACCTCAAGAATTTACAACAACAACATCTTTAAATATTGATTGTAATGGGGACTTAGATGGGGACGCTTATATAGATGATTGTAGCAATTGTGTAGGGGGTATTACTGGCAACGAGCCATGTATAGATTTCACTCCAACAATTTCTTTATCTCTATCT
>JBELHW010000065.1:0-8607 GCA_042091225.1 Cryomorphaceae bacterium
GGATTAGTAATAACTGATGCTCTTAATATGAATGGAGTTTCAAATTATTTTTCACCAGGTGAGTTAGATTTAAAAGCATTAATGGCAGGAAACGATATTTTATTATTTTCCGAAGATGTTCCTTTAGCTATCGAAAAAATTTTAAAAGCAGTTGAAGATGGTTTAATTTCAGAACAAGAGATAGAACTTAGATGTAGAAAAATTTTAAAAGCAAAGCTTAACTTAGATATTCATAATTTCAAAAAGATTGAATCTGAAAATTTAATTGAAGATTTAAACAATGATGCTGCAATTAAAAATATTGATAAGTTATTCGAAAATTCGATCACACTTTTACAAAATCAAAACGAGATTCTTCCATTAACAAGGCTAGATACAACAAAAATTGCAGCAGTATGTATTGGAGAAAACTCGGACGATTACGAGAAAATGATTAAAAAGTATGCTAAAATTGATGTTTTTAAATTGTCGGAAAATCATAGTGAAGAAGAAAGAACAGAATTGCTTTTAAAATTATCAGAATACAATCTTGTTCTTGCAAGTGTACATAAATCGAACAAAAACCCTTGGAAAAGCTATAGAATTAATCAAAATACAGATTTATTTCTTCAAACTTTAGGTATTCAGTCAAAAGTAATTTTATCCATCTTTGCTAATCCTTATTCTATAAGTGATCTTTTAATTACTTATGCTTTTGACGGATTAATAATGGGTTATCAGAATTCTAAAATTAGTCAAGAAAAAGTTGCTCAAACTATTTTTGGTGGCTTGAATTTAAAAGGTAAATTACCTGTCTCTAACAAACATTTTAAAGCTGGAGATGGAATAATAACGAACTCTATTATAAGACTTTCTTACAATTATTCTAATGATTATCCACTTTACAAAGTAGATAGTATTGTAAATAATTCTATGAAACAAAAAGCTTTTCCTGGTTGTCAAGTTATAGCTATTCATAAAGGAAACGTATTTTTTAATAAATCATTTGGCTTCCATACTTACAAAAAGAATATTGCTGTAAAAAATACTGATTTGTATGATTTAGCATCGATTACAAAAATTGCATCTTCAGTAATTTCTTTAATGAAGCTATCCGACCAAGGTTTGTTTGATTATAATAAAACATTATCTGACTACATGCTATTGCCAGATACTTCAAATAAAAGGAATTTATTGCTAAAAGATATTTTGTCTCATCAATCAAGATTAAAATCTTGGATACCTTTTTATAAGCAAACAATTGATGAAAAAGGTAATTTGAGAGACACTTTATATTCTAGCTCAAAAAACGACACATTTTCAATTGAGGTAGCCGATGGAATATTTCTCGATAAAGAGTATAAAGATTCTTTAATGTTACAGATTAATAATTCAGAATTATTAGAAAAACAAGAATATAAGTATAGTGATTTGGGTTACTATTATATTAAAGAAATTATAGAATCTCTCTCTAATTCGAATATTCAAGATTACATAAATACTAATTTTTACAACAAACTTGGGACATCATCTTTAACATATTTGCCTAAAGTTAAAACGGATAAATCAAATATTATTCCAACCGAATTCGATTATTTTTATCGTAGTCAGTTGTTACATGGTGATGTACATGATATGGGAGCTGCGATGCTCGGTGGTATTGGAGGTCATGCAGGACTTTTTTCAAATGCAAATGATTTAGCTATCTTATTTCAAATGTTATTGCTAAAGGGGGAATATGGTGGAGAAAGATTTTTAAATCCATCTACAGTTTTAGATTTTACAAAATGCCAGTTTTGTGATAAGGATAATAGGAGAGGTCTTGGATTTGATAAGCCAGTTTTAGAAAATCAAGAAGGTGGACCTGCTTGCGATTGCAATCCATCTCGAAGTGCTTTTGGACATTCTGGTTTTACAGGGACTTTAGCATGGGCTGATCCTGAAGAAGATTTTGTTTATATTTTTCTATCTAACAGAATTCATCCAAATTCTGACAATAAAAAGATATTAGAGTTAAATACCAGAACTGAAATTATGAACGTCTTTTACGATTATATAAGACAACAATTTGATGACTAATGAAGATAGGTGTTGTTTGTTACCCAACTTATGGAGGTAGCGGTATAGTTGCTACAGAACTAGGAAAGGCATTTGCCGAAAAAGGAAATGAAGTTCATTTTATTTCTTATCGTCAGCCAGTTCGCCTTGATGTTTATGGTAAAAATATTTTTTTCCATGAGGTTGATATTTCCGATTACCCATTGTTTGAACATTCTCCTTACGAATTAACTTTAACAAGTAAATTAGTTGATGTTGCAATTCACGAAAAATTAGATATTCTTCATGTACATTATGCTATTCCACATGCTTCGGCTGCATTTACGGCTAAACAAATATTAGAGTCAAAGGGATTGAAACTCCCATTTATAACTACTTTACATGGAACAGATATTACCTTATTAGGAAAAGACCAGTCGTTTAAACCGGTTATTGAGTTTGCTATAAATCATTCTGATGTGGTTACTGCAGTTTCCGAAAGTCTAAAAAACGATACATTCGATTTTTTTAATATTCAAAAAGATATAAAAGTAGTACCAAACTTTATTGATTGCTCTTCTTACAGAAACTCATTTAGTCAGAGTCTTAGAGATTATTTTGCTCCAAAAAATGAAAAACTTTTTATTCATGTGTCTAATTTTAGAAAAGTAAAAAGAGTAGAAGATGTAATTAAAATTTTTGATATTATTAATGAAAAAGAGCCTAGTAAATTATTGCTTGTTGGAGACGGACCTGAAAGAGCAAAATTAGAATCGTTGTGTAGAAAGTTGCAAATTTATAATTCGGTTAAGTTTTTAGGAAAGACAAAAGACATTACTAATCTTATGTCTATTTCAGATGTCTTTTTATTGCCTTCAGAAAAAGAGAGTTTCGGACTGGTTGCATTAGAAGCAATGGCCTGTGGAGTCCCTGTTATATCTTCTAATGCTGGTGGATTGAAAGAAGTAAATATACATGGAGAAACAGGTTATCTTTCTGATGTCGGAGATATTGATAGTATGGCAGATTTAGCTTTAGAAATAATTAAAGATCAAAAAACTTTAGATTTATTTAAGAGTAAAGCTTTACAACATTCTAAAAGTTTTAGTATTGAAAAGATTCTTCCCTTATATGAAGAGATTTATAATTCTTTAGTTTAGCTGCCGACTCTTTTACAATTATACCCCTTAAGTTTTAAATAGTCTATTATCTTATCTCTTTGATTTCCTTGTATGATTATTTCTCCGTTTTTTGTTGACCCTCCAACTCCACACAATGATTTTAATGCTTTAGAGAGTTCTTTTAAACTTTGCTCAGAACCAACAAAACCTTTAATAACGCAGGCAACTTTTCCATTTCTATTTTTCTTTTCTAGCCATGCTTCTAAAAATTGCTCATTATTTTCTAAAGTTTCTTCTTCTTTCTCGTAATCAAATTGAAAATTTGAATTTGTTGAGTATACAATTCCTTTTTTACTTTTTTTCGCCATTAGGAGTGAATATTTTTAAACTTAAATGATTATTTATAATTTCTATTTTGTTACCTAAATCGTATACTTCACCATCAAGATGCGATAGACCGTTTTTACAAAAAATGGAAGCTTTTTTACATTTGATAATTTCTACATATTTAGATTTATCAATATTTCTATTAAACAGTCTAAAAAGAAGCACTGGTATTAAAATTCTTGGAAGTTTTTTTACAATACAAATTTCAAAATATCCATCATTAATAGAGCTGTAAGGAGAAATTACGGCATTGTTTCCGAACTGAGATGTGTTTGCCCAACTAATTAAAAATGCATCGTATACTTTAGTTTCATTACCATATTTAATGGTGTAGGTAGATTCAGGGTAAAGAATACATTCTTTTAACACTAATTTTATGTAATTAAAAAAACCTCTAGTTATGTTTGTTGAAAATAAATTTGCAATATGAGCATCAAATCCTATTCCTGAGACATTAACAAACGGTTTGTTGTTTGCAAAACAGCTATCCACTTTAGAAAAGGTAGAGATGTTTAATTTTTTAATTGAATTAATTACATCATCATTAATATTTAAATGGTAAGCAAATCCATTTCCAGATCCTCTTGCAATAACGCCTAAACCAGTTTCTGTTCCTATTAACGCTTCTGCACATTCATTAACTGTTCCGTCACCACCAACTGCTACAACGACATCAACATTTTTTTTAACAGCATCAAGGGATAACTCAGTTGCATGTTTCTTATGTTTTGTATAAAAGATTTCATGCTCAAATTTATCGTGGTTAAGGTTGTCTTTTATAAGGTCAGAAATATTATTATTTCCTGATCCAGATATAGGATTTATTATAAATCTCAATTTCATTTGAAAAATATATTTTTAGCAATCACATTTGTCGTCGCCGCATTTTTTATCTTTTTTAGTAAACTTTTTAACTAAATAAAAAACCGATGCAATAAGCAAAAGGAAAACAAATATTTCTTGAAAATTCATATTTAAATTAATTGCTTAAAGTTACTATTTTATTCTATTTTTATATCATTGTATTACTTAACTTAATTTATGATATTTAATAGCAAGAGTTTAGATAATAAAAAACTCACAGCACTATATAAATCTATTCTAAAACCTAGATTGATTGAAGAGAAAATGTTAATTCTTCTTCGTCAAGGAAAAATTTCTAAATGGTTTTCTGGTATTGGTCA
Source organism: Cryomorphaceae bacterium (assembly GCA_042091225.1). GTDB lineage: Bacteria > Bacteroidota > Bacteroidia > Flavobacteriales > UBA7312 > JABAYQ01. The sequence continues at coordinate 4,709 of JBELHW010000065.1, forward strand.
GGAAGCCATTTCGGTTGGTGTTACTTATGCTATGGATCAGGATGAGTATATTCTTCCTATGCACAGAAACCTTGGTGTTTTTACTACAAAAGGCGTTCCGTTGAGTAGATTGTTTTCTCAGTTTCAAGGAAAATCAAGTGGCTTTACTAAAGGAAGAGATCGATCTTTTCATTTTGGGACACAAGATTATAACATTGTTGGTATGATATCTCACCTAGGACCACAATTAGGTGTTGCAGACGGTATTGCTTTAGCAAATAAACTAAAGAAAAATGGCAAAACAACTGTTGTGTTTTCAGGAGAAGGTGGGACTTCTGAGGGAGATTTTCATGAAGCATTAAATGTAGCGGCCGTTTGGGATTTGCCAGTTATTTTCATTGTCGAAAACAATGGTTATGGACTTTCAACACCTACAAATGAACAATTTAGATGTGAGAATATTTCAGATAAAGGTATTGGTTTCGGGATGGAATCTTACACGATTGATGGAAACAATGTTTTAGAAGTTTACAATACAATTACAAAACTAAAAAAGGAGCTAAAAGATAATCCACGTCCTGTCTTGCTTGAGTGCATTACTTTTAGGATGAGAGGTCACGAAGAAGCTTCAGGAACAAAATATGTTCCCGATGAATTATTTGAAGAATGGTCATTAAAAGATCCATTATTAAATTTTGAAAATTATTTATTAGAGAAAAAAGTTTTAAATAATGAATTAATAGAGCAGTTTAAAAAAGATATAAAAGAGGAAATAAACCTTTCTCTTGATCAAGCATTTTCCCAAGAAGAAATAGTTGCTGATACAAATACAGAATTACAAGATTTATTTAAATCTCATAGTTTTGAGTTAATTGATGCTAAAACAGATAAAAAATCGAATATTAGAATGGTCGATGCTATCTCTGATGGATTGAAACAGTCGATGCTTAAATTTGATGAGTCTGTTATAATGGGTCAAGATATTGCTGAATATGGAGGTGTTTTTAAAATTACAGATGGATTTGTTGATCTTTTTGGTAAAGATAGAGTAAGGAATACTCCAATTTGCGAATCAGCTATTGTTAGTGCAGCTATGGGTCTTTCTATTAATGGATATAAAGCAATAATGGAAATGCAGTTTGCTGACTTTGCTAGCTCTGGATTCAATCCGATTGTTAATTACCTAGCCAAGGTACATTATAGGTGGGGACAAGCTGCTGATGTCGTTATTAGAATGCCAACAGGAGCAGGAGTAGGGGCTGGTCCCTTTCATTCTCAATCTAATGAAGCTTGGTTTACCCATACTCCAGGACTAAAAGTAGTTTATCCGGCATTCCCTTCTGATGCTAAAGGATTGTTAGCTTCTTCAATAGAAGATCCAAATCCAGTTATGTTTTTTGAACATAAAGCTCTTTATAGAAGTGTTTACGAAGATGTATCTGATGATTATTATACAGTTGAAATTGGAAAGGCTAATTTGATTCGTCAAGGTACTGATGTTACTATTGTTACTTACGGTGCTGGGGTCCATTGGGCTATAGATTGTTTAAACGACAATTCAAATATATCTGCTGATCTTATAGATTTAAGAACCTTAATTCCTTTAGATGAATCAACTGTTTATGAATCAATAAAAAAGACATCTAGAGTTTTAATTCTTCATGAAGATTGTCAGGTTGGTGGATTCGGTTCAGAAATAAGTGCTTTGATTTCAGAAAATTGCTTTGAGTTTTTAGATGCACCAGTCAAACGATTAGCTAGTTTAAATACTCCAGTTCCTTTTGCAAAAAACTTAGAAAATAACTTTTTACCTGTCGGAAAATTAAAAGATGCTTTGCAGGAACTAATTTCCTATTAAATAAATTTGTAAATTGCTCATATATTAAAACATACGTAATAAAATGAAAAAGAATCTCTTAATTTTATCATTAGCGTTTTTATCGCTTCCAATTTTTGCACAAACAAACGAAGCAGTATATAGAACTGCTGATGTGATGCCAGTTTATCAAGAATGCGACATGCCAGGATATGAAAACAATCCTTATGGATGTACAGTAAATCAATTAACATCTTATTTCCAAAATAATGTGGTTGTTGACAATCCTACTGGAAATATGTCTAAAGGACTAATTAGTTTTATTGTTGAATTAGATGGATCAATTTCAAATATAAGTCTAGATAGAAGTGTATATCTTTCAGAAGAAAATCCTCAATTACAAGAAGAACTTGACTCTAAAATATTAGAATTAGCTAATAATATTTCCTTTATTTCTAGCGGAATGACAGATGGCGAAGAAGTAAGAATAAAAATGCAATTTTCAGTTCCTGTTAATTTCTAACATACTGATTTGTTATAAAAATTAAAAGAGCACCAAAATTGGTGCTCTTTTTTATTTATATCCAAATAATTTTTTCTCTTTGATAATTTTATCTACTCCATCAGGAACTCCTTCAACCCAGTCTTTTTCATTGTTTTTAATCTTAGAGAGAATATCTCTTGAGAAAATCTGTAATGCACTTTTATCAAAGTCTAAGTCTCTAATTTTTTTGTTTTTTAATAAGTAATCGTATAGAGGAAGTAACTTTTTAGTTATTGGGATGTTTTCACTTGTTAATAAAGTGTCGTTTACATTTGGTTGATAAGGATATAAGTATATTTTTAAATCTCTAGTAAACAATATGCCAAAAGCTTCTAAAATCCCGCCATTTAAATTTAGGTAATATTTATTATCAAATATTTCTAGAAGATTATTTACTCCTAATATTAATCCCATTCTATTGGATGTGAAATTAGAGAAGTACTCTATTAGCTTATAATACTTTCTATAATTTGAAATTAAAACGGTATGTCCTAAAGAACATAAAATATCTGCACGATCTAAGAAGTCTTTTTCATCAATATCTCCCTCCATTTTTAGATTACTTAATGTAATTTCAAATAGAAGCAGAACATTTTCAGCTTCAACCTTATTTTCTTTAATGAAAGCGTTGTAACCATTTTGCATCATGTCCAAATTTACTTTTGTAACAGGCCTAAAGCTTCCACGGATTGTAAGTATATTTTTTTTGTATAGAACATCGGAGGCTTGCTGATTTTTACCATCAGGGCTAAAAATTGCTGCATCAGTCATTCCTTCTTTAACTAAAACAAGGCTTAAAAGTCTATTGTCAACATTGTCAAAATCAGGACCTTCCACCTGTACCATATCTATTTCAACATTACTTCTAGTTAAATTATCATATAAAGATTTAATCAGTTCTTTTGCATCATTATGGAAATTAAAACAACCGTAAATCAAATTAGTTCCCATCACTCCGATAACTTCTTGTTGAAGTTTAGCGTCTAAATCATTTAATTTCACATGTAAAATTACTTCATTAGGTGCTTTATTAGGGTCGATTTGAAACTTGCAACCTAGCCAACCGTGGCCTTGATTAGTTTTACTATAGTTTATTGTAGTAATTGTATTTGCAAAGGTGAAATATCTAGTTTCTGGGTATTCTTTTCTATCTAATCTTGTTTCAATTAAGCCATACTCTTGAGTTAAAATCTTTTTTAATCTAGATTTACAAACGTACCTACCATCATCTTCTTTTCCGTATATAGCATCGCTAAAGTCTTTGTCGTATGCTGACATTGTTTTTGCTATTGTTCCGGATGCTCCACCTGCTCTAAAAAAATGTCTAACAACTTCCTGTCCTGCTCCAATTTCAGCAAAAGTCCCATAAATAGAATTATCAAGATTAATTTGCAAAGCCTTTTGGGTAGGTGATAAAACAATAGTATCGTTCATAGAATGATTTTTAACAAAATTATAAACACATTTTAGATTAACAAGATATTAAGTGTTATTTTTAAAATTATTTTTAAAAAAATATGAGATTAACATTTTTAGGAACTGGAACTTCACAGGGGATAC
>JBELHW010000066.1:0-8599 GCA_042091225.1 Cryomorphaceae bacterium
ACGCTCTTCCGATCTAAACATCAATTGGACTAGACAGAATGTTCCTGACTATTTTAAGCCATTCTTTTACAGAGGAAGAAGTAAATGGAGAAAGCAGAACAGTTCTCTCAATCCCTGCAATGTTATCTCCTGTAAAAGCAGCTATTTTACCGCTAACTAAAAAAGACGGATTACCAGAAAAAGCAAAAGAAATTTTAAACTCTTTAAAAGGAGAGTATAATTGCCAATATGAAGAAAAAGACTCAATAGGAAAAAGGTATAGAAGGCAAGATGCAATTGGTACTCCTTTTTGTATTACGGTCGATCATCAATGCTTAGAGGACAATACTGTTACCCTAAGAGATAGAGACACAATGGAACAAAAGAGAATTGCTATTTCTGAACTAAGAAATCTCATTAGTGAAAAAGTAGATTTGAAGAATTTTCTTTAATCTATTTACCATTAAAATTGTTCATGGTTTGAGCTAATCCGATTGCACCAAAAGAGAGGCACATTTTTTCGGCTTGATCTATGCGTTCGCTCATTAAAGATTCTTGTTCCGAATCCCAATTACTCAACACATAATCTGCCTGACGCCCTTTAGCAAAATCATTACCTACCCCAAATCGTAATCGTGGATAATTATTATGTCCTAAAACGGCATTGATGTCTTTTAATCCGTTATGACCTCCATCGCTTCCTTTTCCTCTCATGCGTAAAGTTCCGAACGGTAGTGCAATGTCATCAGTAACCACTAATAAATTAGAGGTCGGTATTTTTAGTTGTTGCAACCAATAATTGACAGCTTTTCCACTAAGATTCATAAAAGTAGTAGGCTTAATAAGATAAAATGATTTTCCTTTATGTTTTATAACAGTAACTTTTACATGACGATCGTCTGTAAAAGAAGTATTGGACGACTCTGAAAGAGCGTCCAATACTTTAAATCCTATATTGTGTCTAGTATTAACATACTCTACACCAGGGTTTCCTAATCCTACAATTAGAAATTTCATATTATTGATTATTCAGCTGGAGCAGCTTCAGAAGTTGCTTCAGCACCCTCTTCTCCTTCTCCATCTTCTTCCTCATCATCCAGAACAGCACCTCTAGCCATTTTAACACTGACTACAACAGCTTTGTCTGAAGCTAAATAAGTATAACTGTCGTTTCTTATATCGCCAATAAAAATTGTTTTGCCAATTTTTAAATCTTCGATATTTACTTCGATTGCATCTGGCAAGTTAGAAGGAAGCGCTCTTGTTTTGATACTTCTTCTTCTAATTACTAGGTTACCTCCATTTTTAACTCCAATTGCAGATCCATTAAAGTTAACAGGAATATTCATAGTAACTTCTTTGTCTTCAAAAACTTGTAAAAAGTCAACATGGTTTATTCTATCTGTTAATGGATGGAACTGAATGTCTTGCAATATTGCTTTGTAAACTGTTCCTTCAAAGTCTATTTCTACGATATAAACTGCTGGAGTATTTACAAGCTTATTTAGGTCATTCTCTGAAACAGAGAAGTACACTTGCTTTTCTCCCCCGTAAAGTACGCATGGAACTTTACCCTGATTTCTTAATGCTCTGTTAGCAATTTTGCTAATTTGTCTTGCTTCAGAACTTAATGCAAATGATTTCATTTTTGTTTAAAATAAAAAATTAATAATTAACTAATAAAATTCGAGCTTATAGATTGATTCTTGTGCACTCGCTTAATTGTGTCTGCAAATAATTCTGCAACACCAATTACCTTTACTTTGTCACTTGGGTGACTTTTATATAATGTGTCGGCAACTAAAAGTTCCGATAATTTTGATTCATTTAATCGCTGATAAGCGCTACCTGATAAAATTCCGTGAGTACAGCATGCTCTTACGGATGCAGCTCCATTTTCTATCATTAAGTTGGCAGCTTTTGTAAGTGTACCAGCAGTATCTACCATATCGTCAACTAATATGACGTCTTTTCCCTCTACATTTCCAATAAGCATCATTTTACTGACTTCATTGGCTTTATCTCTTTGTTTGTAACAAACTACTACTTCAGTATGTAAATATTTAGCGTAGGTGTTTGCTCTTTTAGTCCCTCCCATATCTGGTGAAGCAATACAAAGGTTGGGTAAATTTAGACTCTTGATATATGGCAAAAATAATGTGGATGCGAACAAATGATCAACAGGCACCTCAAAGAAACCTTGGATCTGATCAGCGTGTAAGTCCATTGTCATGATGCGGTCAACTCCTGCAGCGGTTAATAAATTTGCTACTAACTTTGCTCCAACTGGCACTCTTGGTTTCCCCTTTTTGTCCTGACGAGCATAACCAAAATATGGCATAACTGCAATAATTTTGCGAGCTGAAGCTCTTTTTGCAGCATCAATCATTAATAAAAGTTCCATCAAATTGTCGGAAGGTGGAGGTGTAGATTGTACAATAAAAACATCACAACCACGAACTGTTTCATCAAAAGAAGGCTCAAACTCACCATCACTAAAATAGACAATAGAAGAATTTCCTAGAGAAGTTCCATATTCTTTAGCAATCTCTTGAGCTAAAGACTGACTGCCACTTGCAGCAAATATTTTAACAGTTGGTTCCATTAGGTTATTTTATGGGTCGGCAAAGATAGAAAAATTGCCTTACAATACTATATTTTTTGCATGCAACATACACTTTTTATAAATTTATATGGCTTCAATACATTAATTCTTGTTCAATTATTGTTGTTATTGCCTAACAATAAGTTAATTTTGCATGCTGTTTTACCTGCCCGAGTGGCGGAATTGGTAGACGCGCTGGATTCAAAATCCAGTGATAGTAATATCGTGCCGGTTCGACCCCGGCCTCGGGTACTGAAAACCCTCTCAACAATTGAGGGGGTTTTTTTGTACTTTTGTGCTCTCTAGTTTAGAATAAATGAAACAAAGAAAGTACGATCAAGCATATTTAAAAATGGCCTTAGAATGGGCTAAGCTTTCCCATTGTAAAAGAAAACAAGTAGGAGCTTTAATTGTTAAAAATGGAATGATTATTTCAGATGGCTATAATGGTTGTCCCTCGGGCTTTGAAAACAATTGTGAGGATGAAAATGGGGAAACAAAATGGTATGTTCTTCATGCAGAGGCAAACGCAATATTAAAGGTTGCAAAATCTACTCAAAATTGTAAAGGAGCAACTCTTTATCTAAGCATGTCTCCATGTAAAGAGTGTAGCAAACTTATACTACAAGCCGGGATAAGCCGATTAGTTTTCTTAAACGAATACAAAGATAAATCTGGAATAGATTTTTTAAAAAAAGCAAATATAGAAGTAGTTCACTTTAAGCAAACAAATGAATAAAGATTCAACATATAGCCCAATCGTATTTTCTTTTGTTCTGCTTGTAGGTATCTTTATTGGAGATTTCTTTTTTAATGGAAAAAATGCAGTTCAAAATCCCAATAAATTCGATTTATTGCTTGACCAGCTAGATGAAATATATGTAGATAGTATAGATAAAGACGAACTTACGGAGCAAGCTGTACAATTTTTAATTAAAGAATTGGATCCCCATTCTAACTATATACCAGCTCAAGATTTAGCAGCTGTAAATGAGCCAATGCAAGGAAGTTTTGACGGCATAGGAATCGAATTCAATCTTCAAAAAGATACAATATTGGTGGTTGCTCCTATTTCTGGGGGCCCTTCACAAATGGTTGGAATACAATCAGGAGATAAAATTATCATCGTAGATGATGATACTATAGCAGGAACTGAACTAACAAATGAAAAAGTATTTAAATTGCTAAGAGGTGAAAAGGGAACAAAAGTAAAACTAGGAGTTTTAAGAAATAATCAGATTATTGACTTCGAATTAAATAGAGACAAAATACCTATTTATAGCGTTGACGTTTCTTACATGATAGACGCAAAAACAGGTTATATAAAGGTCAATCGTTTTTCCTCCACAACATATAAAGAGTTTAGAGAAGCATCAAAAAAATTATTAAAGTCTGGAATGAAAAAACTGGTTCTAGATTTAAGAGATAACCCAGGAGGATATTTAGGCGCTTCTATAAATATTTCCAATGAGTTTTTAAGTGGAGATAAACTAATTGTATTTACTAAAGGAAGAGATGGTATTGAAAATGAATTTTATTCTAACAACGATGGTTTACTGAAACAGACAGAAGTTGTAGCAATTATAAATGAAGGATCAGCTTCTGCAAGTGAAATTGTTGCCGGAGCAATTCAAGATAATGACAGAGGAACAATAGTTGGAAGACGTTCGTTCGGAAAAGGCTTAGTTCAGGAACAATTTCAAAATACAGATGGGTCAGCGTATCGAATAACTACTCAACGCTACTACACTCCAACCGGCCGATGCATACAGAGACCATATAATATAGGAGAAAAAGAAAACTACAATGACGACATTTTTGACAGATATGAAAATGGCGAATTATTTTATGAAGATAGTATCCCGAGAATAGATAGCTTGAAATACACAACTCCCAACGGAAAAATTGTTTTCGGAGGTGGTGGTATTTCACCCGATGTATTCGTTGCTATCGATACATCAAAGTTTCATAATGATATTAATCAACTAATAAGAAAAGGAATTTTAAGAGAGTTTACATTTATCTATACCGAACAATTGAGGCAAGAATTGTTATTGATGGGCATAAAAAACTTCATTGAAAAATTTGAGATAGATAAGCTAACACTTAAAGAGTTAAAGCTATATTGTGAAAAACAAAAGCAACAATTTGAGTTAAACAATTTTAACAATAACGATTTAAAAATTTTAAAAACACAACTAAAAGCTCAGGTAGGTAGAAATATATGGAATGATGATGCTTTTTTTCCTGTTATTAACGAAATAGATAATACTTTTCAAAGAGCATTAAACTACTAATTTTTTACCTTTGTACTAAATTTTAAAAATTGAATTCTAATTAAAAAATAAAATATTATGGCATTTGAATTACCTCAACTCCCTTATTCCAGCGATGGATTGGAACCTCACATAGATACTAAAACAATGGAAATTCATCATGGAAAACACCATGCGGGATATACTGCTAAACTAAATGCAGCTATTGAAGGAACAGACTTAGAAGGAAAGACAATAGAAGAGATATTAAGTGGTGGAGATTTATCTCCTGCTATTAGAAATAATGGCGGAGGTTTTTATAACCATTGTTTATTTTGGACGGTTATGAGTCCTAATGGAGGCGGAACTCCTAGCGGAGAACTAGCTCAAGCAATTAATGACAGCTTCGGTTCTTTTGAAGAATTTAAAACTGCTTTTTCTAATGCTGCTGCCACACAATTTGGCTCAGGATGGGCTTGGTTATGTGCTAAAAATGGCAAAGTATCCGTTTGTTCAACTCCTAATCAGGATAATCCTATTATGAATGGTGGCTGCGGAGGTACTCCTATTTTAGGAATTGACGTTTGGGAGCACGCCTATTATTTAAATTACCAAAATAGAAGACCGGACTATATTAATGCATTTTTCAATGTAGTAAATTGGCAAGAGGTTAGTAAAAGATTTGCTAACGCTTAATACATTTTTGGATAAAAAAATTAAAAAAGAACCATTCTTAGCTTAAAGAATGGTTCTTTTTTTACAAAAAATTAAAAGAAAATACCATTGGAATAGTTGTAATGAAAAAACCCTTACCATCTAAAATATGTATAACCTGCAACAAGGCTTATAACTGGCGTAAAAAATGGGCTAAAAATTGGGAAAATGTGAAGTATTGCAGCGAAAGATGTAGAAGAAATAAAGTACAATCTAAATAGATAGATTTTAAAAAAATCTAACATTCAAAAACTGAAAGTGGATGTAACCTTTTAAAAACAATAATACTTTTATAACTCAAAATCGATCTAATCGCTAATACAACAAATGTTGTTTTGATTTATTTCTCCATCCTGATTGATTAGGGTAGTCGACAAAGAATATTTTTAAATCAGATTGATTAGAATATTCAACAAAATATATTTTCTTATCTGATTGATTAGGGTAATCTACAAAATACCAATGTCCTTTATTTCCTTTTGATTGATTCGGATAATTAACTTTATAGACTTTCAAATCACATTGATTTTCATACTCTACAACAAATACTTTTAAATCAGATTGATTTGAGTACTCCACAGAATATACTTTTTGAGAAAATGATATAAATGGGATTAAAGTAAAAATTAATATCGACCAGTATTTCATGACTTAAAAATACAATAATAATTGTTCCTCTTTGAATTTGCTTTTAACGTATTTGTTTTGCAATAGTAAGGTTTGATTGTATATAATCAGCTATCAAGCTAAAATTCCAATCTTATTCTACAGTCACTGAATAGGTTTGAGTCAAACAATTTGGACCAAAATAATTCAATTTTAGTTGATGATAAAGATATTATTTTAGAATTTAAATTAAATATTATTTCATCAAATCTCACTAAAACAACACATTACACATCTTACCAACAAAAATTATATAGATTAATTAAATTTCTTAAAGAAGAAAGAGGAATTGGATATAGAAGAATTAGTAGAATTTTATTTGAAAAAAATTATAGAAGTATTAGAAGTAATAAAATTTTAAAACACAATTACATTTACTCAATTTATTATAAAGGAAAAATTAGAGAAAACCGAATTAATAGAGAATTTGAAAGTGAAATTAGTGATGTTAAAATGAAATTTATTAGAAAAAAATGATGTTTTCTATTTTAAAGAATATTTATTAATACCCTAACTATATTCAATTCTTAAATATTAAAATATAATTATCTTTAAATCAGTTAATTATAATTTTTAATCTACTACACCAAAATCATATTATAATCTCTTAAATCAATTATAATATATCTTAAAATCATCTTAAATACTAAATAAATTAAAATAAATTTTTAATTAATTTTTTAGTATCATTTTCTATACTATTAATTAGTTCGGTTTAAGTTAGAATATAGAATTTCTTATATTATATATGTTGAATTAAAAACATATATAAGAATGGAAAGATTTTATTTAAGTAAGAAGTATAAGAAAGAATTTAATAGTAAAGGTATTAGTAGAGAAGATTTATTAAGAATGGAAGATATGGTTAGTCATCATATTAATTTATTCGGTTTAAATCCTAAAAATTTAAGTTATAGAATAATATTTAGAGAATTAGATTGGGAAGTAAATGTGTTAAGTTATTATACAGTTGAAGATGTAGATAGAGAAGATTTGATGAGATTGTATCAGTTAATGATAGAAAGGAAAAGTGGTGGAATTGGTATAGTGTTTGATAATAGTAATATGAAAAGTTTATTTATGGAAGATTTCTATAATAGTCAAAGGAATTTGAAATTATTTAAATATAAAATATGTGACATTAAATTTAAACGACATAGTGAATTATTTAATGTGAGTAATTTAGGTGAGAATAGAACGAATAATGTAGTAATGAAGAAATTATATGGTTTTAGAAAACATAAGTTTAATCATAATGATGAATGGAAAAAGATAATAGATGAATATAATTTAAACTATAAAAATTGGAAAGATTCATTTTTCAATTTTGATAATAATAAAAGTGATAATGATGAATAGTATGAATGAGGAAATGAAAAAGTTTGTAAGGAATTATTCTTTACAAACATATAATAGTGATTATAATGTAATATGTGATTTGACTTACAAATATCCAATTAGTAAAAGTATAAGTAGAAAGTATGTTAGACAGTTGAGAGATTATTTAAATAAGTATGATATTTTTTGTGATGGAATATTAGTATTTGAATATAGTAGAGAAATGAAACAATTACATAATCATATCTTAATGTATAATAAGAATGAAAAGTTTTATAAGGTAAATGGAATGATTTATAATTTTTGGAAAAAGATTGGTTATAGTACTATTAGAGAATATGATAGTAGTCAAAATTATAGTGAATATGTGTGTAAGTATATGAATTTAACAGACAATCGAAATTGGGATTTTATAAGTAATTTATAATTTGGGTAAGTAGATTGTGAGAAACCTAACATCTTAATTGGTGTTAGGTTTTTTTTATATTTGATGAAAAGAATGATGAAGAATATAATTGAAGTTTTAAAGAGATTAAAATATTATATATTAGTTATGTTTATTTTAATTGTTAATGATACATACAAAATGAATGAAGGTGTTTATCCTTCTTTTGGTTATCCTTTTTATTACATCTTAATCGATTTATTTGATTATATATTAAATACAATGGTTATTTTATCAATTCCTTTTTTAGTTGGATTAATTGTATTTATATGGACCAAAAATATTGATAAAACAATTTCATATATGGTTCCAATTATTGTTATTATATATTTTTTATTTTTCTTTATAATAATAGAACCATATCTCCCTACCAATTCTTAAAATAAGTAATTTATAATTTGGGTAAGTAGATTGTGAGAAACCTAACATCTTAATTGGTGTTAGGTTTTTTTTATGTCTTTGGTAGATTATGTGGATACTGTTGAGATGAATATTATTTTTAGAACATAACGTTGGTCACAGTCTAAGTCCCAAAAATATTCGATTTTAACGTATTGATTTACTAATCGACAACTCCCCCATAGATTTGGGTTTAGT
>JBELHW010000067.1:0-8180 GCA_042091225.1 Cryomorphaceae bacterium
AAATGTTCCCATTTTTCTTTAATTGTAAGTATTCCTACCCTAAGCTCCCCAACTGGTTTAGTATAAGTTAATGGTAATAAATCGGAACGACAATCGTCAAACAAAATACAATTCATAATACAAATATAGTTATCCTATAAATAGCAATAGTTTTAGTTATTAAATCGAAAATGCATAATGTCACCATCTTTCACAACATACTCTTTTCCTTCTACACTCATTTTCCCATTTTCTTTACATGCTAACTCAGAACCTAATTCCGTGAAATCAGAATATTTTATAACCTCAGCCCTAATAAATCCTTTTTCGAAATCACTATGAATAACCCCGGCTGCTTGAGGAGCTTTCATTCCTTTGCGTATAGTCCATGCCCTAACCTCTTTAACTCCAGCAGTAAAGTATGTTGATAAATCTAGTAAATCATAGGACTGTTGAATAACTCTATTTACTCCTGGCTCACTTAAGCCTAAGTCGTCTAAAAACATTTGTCGTTCTTCAAAACTTTCTAAATCAGCTATATCTGCCTCTGTTGATGCAGAGATAATAATTATTGATGCATTTTCTTTACTTACTACTTCTTTAACTCTATCTACGTGCTTGTTTCCTGTTTTTACTGCATCATCGTCCACATTACAAACATACATTATAGGCTTTGCAGTTAGAAGCATTAAGTCTAAAATATGCTCTCTTTCTTTTTCTTCAACCTCTAAACTTCTTACTGTCTTACCACTCTCCAAATGTGTTTTATATTTATGAAGAACTTCCAATACTTTTCTAGCTTCTTTGTCTCCAGTTCTTGAAATTTTATCGTATTTATGGATTTTTTTATCTATCGCTTCAAGATCTTTTAAAATTAATTCAAAATCAATCGTCTCTTTATCTCTAATAGGGTCAACCGATCCATCTACATGAACAATATTATCGTTATCAAAACATCGTAAAACATGTATTATAGCATCCGTTTCACGAATATTAGCTCAAAATTTATTTCCTAGCCCTTCTCCTTTACTAGCACCTTTTACCAAACCGGCAATATCAACTATTTCGATTGTTGTAGGTTGTACTTTTTCAGGATTTACTAACTCCTCTAATTTTGTTAATCTTTCATCGGGTACTGTAATAACACCTACATTAGGTTCTATTGTACAAAAAGGAAAGTTAGCCGATTGTGCTTTCGCATTCGACAAACAATTAAATAAGGTAGATTTTCCAACATTTGGCAATCCTACTATTCCACATTTTAAAGCCATCTTTTTTTCTATAAAATTTCAACAAAGATAATCACCTCTTTCAAACATTTTTTAAAAAATATTAACAATTGTTCTTTGGCTTGTGAAAAGGGTTAAATTTGAAAGATAATTTACATACTTATGAAACAAGATTTAGAATCTATCTGCAATCAAGTAAGAAGAGATATTGTTAGGATGGTTCATGCCCAAAATTCTGGTCATCCAGGAGGGTCTTTAGGTTGTGCCGAATTTTTAGTTGCTCTTTACTTTCAAGTAATGAAAATAGATGAAGATTTTAAAATGGATGGTAAAAATGAAGATTTGTTCTTTTTATCTAACGGCCATATATCTCCAGTTTGGTATAGTGTTTTAGCACGTAGAGGTTTTTTTCCGGTTAGTGAGTTGGCTACTTTCAGAACCATTAACTCTAGGCTACAAGGCCATCCTACCACTCACGAAGGACTACCAGGAATCCGTGTAGCTTCTGGCTCATTAGGTCAAGGAATGTCTGTTGCAATTGGAGCAGCTGAAACAAAAAAATTAAATAATGACAATCATCTAATATATTCTCTTCACGGAGATGGAGAACTACAAGAAGGTCAAATTTGGGAAGCCGCAATGTATGCTTCTGCTAAAAATATAGATAATCTAATTTGTACTATTGACTATAATCAAAAGCAAATTGATGGGTCTACTGATGATGTTTTATCCTTAGGAAGCTTAAACGCTAAGTTTGAAGCATTTGGCTGGGATGTTATAAGCTGCCAAAAAGGAAATAATATTAACGAACTAATTAGAACTTTAGAGGAAGCAAAAAATAGAACTGGAAAAGGAAAACCTATTTGTATTGTAATGCATACTGAAATGGGTAACGGAGTAGATTTTATGATGGGAACTCACAAATGGCATGGAGCAGCTCCTAACGACGAACAATTGTCAGACGCACTTTCACAAAACAAAGAAACTTTAGGAGATTTCTAAAATGGATTTCAAATCAAAAATTTATAAAAACACACTTTCTAAACAATTAGCAACTATTGTTTTTAGTATTTTTTTAAGTAGTTCTTTATTTGCTCAATCCAACATAAAAAAAACAAGAGTACTTTTCATATTCGATGCATCTCAAAGCATGTATGCTAATTTTGGTCAAAAAACCAGAATGGACGTAGCCAAGAATTTACTGATAGATATGCTAGACAGCCTTAGAGGCAACGATAACTTAGAGATTGCTTTAAGAGTTTACGGACACCAATATCCTTACCCCCCTCAAAAATGTAATGATACTAAATTAGAAGTAGACTTTGGCTCCAATAATATTTCCTCTATACAGAATAGACTTAAAACTATTAAACCAAAAGGAACAACCTCAATTGCTCAGGCACTCGAAGCAGGTGCGTATGACTTTCCGGAAGATGCTACTAAAAGTAGAAATATAATAGTATTAATAACCGATGGTATTGAAGAATGTGATGGCGATCCTTGTGCAATTTCTAGATTATACCAACAAAGAAACATCATTTTAAAACCATTTGTTATTGGGATAGGACTAAAAAGTGAATACCAAAAAACTTTCGATTGTGTAGGGAGTTTTTATGACGCTAAAGACCCAAACACATTTAAAAATATATTAAATGTAGTAGTTTCTCAAGTTTTAAATACAAGTTCAGTTCAGGTTAACTTATTAGATAAAAGAGGACTCCCAACTGAAACTAATGTTCCGATTAGTTTTTACGATTCTTTTTCGGGAACATTACAATACAATTTTGTACATACTATGAATTATAGGGGTTTGCCCGACACTTTAAAAATTGATCCTGTTTTAAGTTATAGAGTTATTGCACATACTATCCCTCCTGTCGAATCAGAAGAAGTATGGAAACTGAGCCCAGGAAAGCATACTATTATACCAATAGAAACTCCACAAGCAAATCTTTCTTTAAATATGGGAGGACGACAAGTAACCTCATGTATTGTTAAGCTAAAAGGTGAAGAAGATATTTTAAACGTACAGACCACAAATACAAGTCAAAAATATTTGATAGGAGAATATGATTTAGAATTTTTGACTCTTCCAAGAATAAAACATAGCATTAGTATAAAGCAAGATTCGTCCTATAAAGTTATTATACCAGAACCAAGTTTAGTACTTCTCACTTTTAATTCTACCGGATTTGGCAGCATCTTCGAAGATGAAAACGAATTAAAATGGGTAACAGACATTAGATCTGTTAGGGGCAAACAAAGTTTATATTTAATGCCAGGTAATTATCGAATAATATATAGAGCAAAAAACGCATCAGAAAGTATATATACCAAAGATGTTACTTTTAAAGTGTTGCCTAAAAAAACAGTATCCTTAAAATTATAACAAATGGAAATGAAAGATACACGCTCCGGATTTGGAGCTGGACTAACAGAATTAGGAAAGAATAACAAAGACGTTGTTGCATTATGTGCTGACCTTACGGGCTCCTTAAAAATGGATGCGTTTGCAAAAGATCATCCCGAAAGATTTTTCCAAATCGGAATTGCTGAAGCAAATATGATAGGTATTGCTGCCGGTATGACTATTGGAGGTAAAATTCCATTTACAGGAACATTTGCCAATTTTTCTACAGGAAGAGTTTATGATCAAATACGTCAATCTGTAGCATACTCGGGTAAAAATGTAAAAATTTGTGCTTCACACGCAGGACTAACTTTAGGAGAAGATGGTGCAACTCATCAAATACTTGAAGACATAGGATTAATGAAAATGCTTCCTGGCATGACAGTAATTAATACTTGCGACTACAATCAAACTAAAGCCGCAACTATTGCTATTGCACAACACAAGGGTCCAGTTTATTTAAGATTTGGAAGACCTAAAGTTCCCAATTTTACTGCTCCAGATCAAAACTTCCAAATAGGAAAAGCAATAGTGCTAGAGCAAGGAACAGACGTTAGTATTATCGCTACAGGACATTTAGTTTGGGAAGCTCTTGAGGCAAAAAAAAATCTTGCTAAAAAAGGTATAAATGCTGAAATTATTAATATTCATACCATTAAACCCTTAGACGAAAAAACAATTTTGGATTCTGTATCTAAAACAAAGTGTGTTGTTAGCGCAGAGGAACACATGAAAAATGGCGGACTAGGCGAAAGTATTGCTCAGCTATTATCTTCAAAACTACCTGCTCCTATGGAGTTAGTGGCCGTGAACGACAGCTTTGGAGAATCGGGAAAACCTTCTGATCTCATGAAAAAATATGGATTAGATTGCGATTCAATTGTGGAAGCAACATTAAAAGTAATGGACAGAAAATAAAATGTCTTCTAAAGATATCTTTTTTAATCATCAAGCTCAAACTACTCCTTTTGCAAATGCAATGGAAATAAGCCATAGCGATGGAATGTTTATTTATGATATAAATGGCAAACAATATTTAGATCTTGTTGCTGGTGTCTCTGCATGTACCTTAGGCCATAACCATCCTAAAATTATAGAAGCCATTAACGAACAGGTAAAAAAGTATTTACATGTAATGGTTTATGGAGAATATATTCAATCTCCTCAATATAAACTTGCCCAACTATTAGCTCAAAACCTTCCTAAACAACTTGATTGCACCTATTTTGTAAACTCTGGATGTGAAGCTATAGAAGGAGCTATGAAGTTAGCAAAGAGGGTAACTTCAAGATCAAAAATTATTTCTTTTAGTAATAGCTATCATGGAAGTACCCATGGAGCGTTATCTATAATGGGTCAGGAATATTACAAGAGTAAATATAGGCCTCTTTTAACCGATTGCTATCAACTTGCATACGATTGTATTGGCGCTCTACAAAAAATTGATAATAAAACGGCAGCAGTTGTTGTAGAACCTATTCAAGGAGCTACAGGCTTTAGAGTCCCCTCAGAATTATGGTTAAAGCAATTAGCTAAAAGATGTAAAGAAGTTGGTGCCCAATTAATTTTTGACGAAATACAGACCTGTTATGGAAGAACAGGAAAATTATTCGCTATTCAATCTTTTGATATTGTTCCCGATATATTGTGTATTGCTAAAGGAATGGGGGGAGGAATGTCAATTGGAGCTTTTATTTCTTCGCATCAAAAAATGTCCTTATTAAAAGAAAACCCAATGTTGGGTCATATCACAACTTTTGGTGGTCATCCTGTAAATTGTGCTGCTTCGTATGCTACTTTAAAAACTCTTTTAGACGAACCAAATATTATCAATTCTGTTTCCAGAAAAGAGAAATTATTTAGAGATCATTTAGTACATCCTAAAATTAAAGAAATAAGAGGAAAGGGCTTAATGTTGGCAATAGAATTAGAAAACGAAAAATGGTGTTCTGAACTAGTAGAAAAAGGGTATGAACAAGGTATTATTACTTTTTTCTTCCTTTTCACTAAAACGGCAGTCCGCATATCTCCTCCTCTAACAATTAGCGAAGAACAGATTGTGCAAGCTTGTGATAAGATAAAACAAATTTTAAACCAGTTATAAATGAAATTTTTTACATTAATAAGTTTATTAAGCATCTTTAGTTTAGTACAAGATAATAGAGGTTATAAAGTTAGTATTGGTGATCCTTTACCTAATATAAAGCTTCAATTAGTAGATGGCACCACTTTAAATAATAAAGATTTAGAAGGAAAAGTTGTTGTACTTCAATTCACAGCCTCTTGGTGTGGTGTTTGCAGAAAAGAAATGCCTCATTTAGAAAAAGAAGTTTGGCAACGATTTAAAGACCAAGATTTTATTCTGATAGGAATAGATTTAAAAGAAGACGAACAAACAGTTCGTAAATTTATAGAGTCAACTGCTATAACTTACCCTATTGCAATGGATAAAGATGGTGCTATTTTTGAGAAATTTACTATTGAAAAAGCTGGAGTAACTAGAAATATTGTAATTGATAAAAATGGGCAAATAGTTTTCTTGACTAGGCTATTCGAGAAAAAAGAATTTAATCAGATGATAGAGGTAATTGACAAAGAGCTTAAGAACTAAACTGAAGATTACTTAACTGCTTGTATAAACCATCATTCTTTATTAGCTCACTATGTGTGCCAGATTCTACAATTGCACCATCCTCTAGAACTAAAATTTTATCAGCCGAAACAATGGTAGATAATCTGTGTGCTATAACTAATGATGTTCTCCCTTTCATTAAAATTTCTAAAGCTTCTTGAACTAAAGATTCTGACTCTGAGTCTAGTGCAGAAGTCGCTTCATCTAAAATTAGTATACTTGGGTCTTTAAGCAATGCCCTAGCAATTGCTATTCTTTGTCTCTGACCACCCGATAATTGAACTCCTCTCTCTCCTACTAAGGTCTCCATCTTCTCAGGAAACTTTTCTATAAACTCGAAGGCATTAGCTTTTTTAGCTGCTTGCTCTATATCATTATCTGAGGTATTAATATCTCCGTATGCAATATTTTCTTTAATAGTACCACCAAACAATAAAACTTCTTGAGGAACAACTGCCATTTGACTTCTTAATTCGCTGATAGAATAATCGCTGATACTAATACCATCAATATTTAATTTTCCTGAGTTTATTTTATAAAAACCTAAAAGTAATGAAGCGATAGTCGACTTACCGGCTCCACTCGGTCCGACAATTGCAATTTTTTGTCCTGAATTTATGGAAAAATTTATCTTATTTAAAACATCTATGTCAGGCCTGGTAGGATAATTAAAGGAAAGTTGATCAAATTCAATATCTCCACTAAGCTTTATACTATTTCTAATAGGTTCCACCTTCTCTATCTCTTCGTCTAAAATATCCATTAGATGTTCGGTAGCACCGATTGCCTTTTGAATTTTAGAATAAATATCGGCCATTCCACCTACTGATGCTCCAATAAATACGGAATACAAAATGAATGAAAATAATTGACCCATTTGTAAATCTCCGGTGTTTACCATTTTAACACCGTACCATATTACAGCAACAATAGAACCAAAAAGACAGAAGATTATAAAAGAAGCAAAAGCACCTCTATATTTACCTCCTTTTTTAGCAATTTTTAAAACCTCATTAGTTTTTTTAGTATAACGACCTATTTCGAAAAACTCGTTTGTAAATGCTTTTACATTGACAATGCCCTGTAACGTTTCTTCAACAATAGTATTTGACTCAGCAACTTTTTCCTGAACACTTTTAGAAAACTTCTTAATGTACCTACCAAAAAATACCGCTGCCAACATCATTGGCGGAATAAGAGCTAACATAAACAAAGTAAGTTTAAAAGATGTAAAGGATAAAAAACATATACCTCCAACTATTATAACAATTTGCCTAAAAAACTCAGCTAAATCTGTAGTAAAAGTTTCTTGTAATAAAGAAATATCTGATGCAATTCGACTATTTAGCTCTCCTACTCTTCTTTTTGAAAAGAAAGTCATTGGTAATTTTATCAAATGTGCATAAGTGTTTTGTCTTAAAACAGCTAGGGTCTTTTCTGTGATGTTTACAAACAGAACAATTCTGAAATATGAAAAAATAGCTTGAAGGGCAAACAATACAAGCAAGGTTAAAGCAATTTTATCAATATTAGATACTAATTCACTTTTTGCTGAATCTACTAATTCTCCCATTAAAGCAGGGAAAATTAAGGAAGCGGATGTAGAAAGTAATAAAAACAAAACTCCAAGGTAAAACTCCCAAATATGAGGTTTTAAATAAGCAAACAATCTTGAGGCTTTCTTTAAAGAAACTTTATTTTTTTTATCTTTTTTATTCATTTCTACAATTAGAGATGCAAATATAAATTTATTAACAATGTTATGATAATTATAAATCACAAAAAAAACGAATCAAAATTATTATATTTGTTCCATCCTTTAACTTTATCTAAATATGAAAGATTTCTTATTATTTTTTATTCTACTACCACTACATATTTTAGCTCAAACACCGCATTCTGTTTCGGAAAATATTGAATTACAAAATAA
>JBELHW010000068.1:0-8176 GCA_042091225.1 Cryomorphaceae bacterium
AATTACCAGAAGTTAAATTTTGAAACAAACCACTAGCTTCAGAAAGATTTACAGGATTTGTTACATCATATGAAACATATGGCTGAGTTCCTCCGGAAGCTGTAACTTGTAACTCTCCAGTAGATTCTCCATTACATAAAACGTCTAAATATGACTCTAGTGAAATTTGTAAGACTGGAGGCTCAGATAAAGTAATTAAAGTTGTATTTGAATTACAACCTTCACTATCTTGAAAAGATACATTATAATTTCCAACAACTAAATTGTTAAATAGTCCAGAATTATTTGTTTGACTTGAAGCTCCATTGATATTATAATTTTGGTAAGGAGGAGTACCACCACTAGCTAAAACTTGAATTTGACCATCCGCTGGTGCATTATTGGTATTACAACTTAAATTTTGAGTTACAATATCAGCAATTAATGGATTTGGATCTAAAATTTCAATATTAAAAATTGTATCGCATTGATATCTATCTTCAACTTTCAAATAGTAAGTTCCTGATGATAATCCATTAATAGAAAGTTGTAAAGAACCATTTGTTTGTACAACTCCTTGTCCATTTAATACTAGTGGAAACCATTCAAAATCATAATCAGATAATTGAAAATTATTTAAAAATGGTGTGCCGCCAGTTACAGTAAGATTAATTGTTGCATCAGAATCTCCAAAACAAGAAGGAGCAACATGATTTTCAGTGATTGAAAAAGATGGCATTTGTTCTATAGTTACCGGAGCTGATTGTTGAGTACACAAGCCCAACTGATAGGAAGCAACAACAAAAATATCTCCTGCAGGTAAAGAGTTAGTAGAATTTCCTTGATCAATTATAACAGTAGGATTCGAATTCGAATACCATGAATAAGTAAATTGTGGATTTGGATTAACAACTATTGCGCTTGCATTATTATCTTCAAAGCATCTAATGGTATCGGTCAAAAATAGATCGTCAACATTTATTTCAGAAGTTACGTTTGTACCTGCACCAATAGTAAAGGGATTTGGATGTAATGATGCTAAGTCGAATATTCCTACACAACCATTACTATCAAAAATTTGTAGTTCCCATTCTCCTTCACCAAGTCCAGCAACAGTTGCCATATCAGGAGTATTTATTGGTCCGTTTTGCATTCCATTATCATCTAACCAGAAAATATCATAAGGACCATTTCCTCCATTAATATTTACTTCAACTTCTCCATCATCAGAGGAGCCAGAACTGCTATAGCAAGTTTGATCAACTAAAGATGTTACTTCATATTCTACTGAGGTTGGTCCATCAACAACAACTGTGTAAGTTGCTTGACAATCCCACTCATCGATAACTATAACAGAATAATTCCCTTGTTGCAGTCCAGGAACATCAGATAAATTATTTCCAGTAGCAGCTCCACCTTGCCACAAATAAGTGAAATCACAACTATTATCAGGGTCACCACAACCACCTTCCATCTGAATGGAAACTGAACCATCATTACTTCCGTAGCAGCTAGCTGGTGTGGAAGAAGTATAAGATTGCCATGTTGGCTCTACTCCCACAACAACATCAATTTGATCAGCACACAATCTACCATCAACAACTGTTACGCTGTAAGTACCAGAATTAACAGATTCTATAGTACTATATAAGACATCTTGATCGGTTTGTCCATCTATAGACCAAACAAAATCATAATTATCATTTTGATTTGGAGTTCCACCTTGTGCTGAAACTTGAGCCCAACCAGTGTTAAATCCAGGATTGTTATTGTTACAATATGCTGGTAAAACGTCTTGAGATAAAAATATTTCTAATTGTTGTGGCTCAACTAAATAAATTTCAGAAGTAGATTCACATCCATTTTCATCTGAAACAGTTACTGTATATGGGTAGGTGAAATCTTGGTAGTTTGGGTTTTGCGCATCAATTGCTAAAACAGAAGGAGGTAAATTTCCTAAAGTTTGTAAATTATTTTCTACATTATCAACCCAATCAAAATTAGGATGGCTCCAAACATAATAATAATTGTTACCACTGAAAGGAGTACCTCCGTAGGCTTGTGCTGTTAAAACACCATCTTCAAGACCTGTACAACTAATTTCAGAACTTATTGAAGCGTCAACCAAGAGAGGATTAGGTTGAATAATATTTGTTGTAAATTCCATTGGACAACCAACACTATCAGTAACAATGACTGAATATGCCCCAGGTGCTAAATTACTTATCGATTGTTCTGTTCCATAGAAGCCCCAATCATAAGTATATGGGGCAACACCACTTGAAGGGTTAGCCATTAATTCCCCATCGGAATAGCCGAAACAACTAACTTGAGTTTCAGAAAAAGTATTTATGATTTCATCATTTGAAAAAATCTCTATGCTCGAAACAACTGGGACATTACACACGGCATCAGTTACCTCTACAAAAAATTCTCCTTGAAAGACATTTGATAAAATTGAAGTAAAATTGTTAAAATAACCTTCTTCAACAAAATCCTGATTGAGAGGATTCATATTAGAATCGAACCAAGAAACATTATAAGAACTATCTGGATTTGATGTTCCACCAATGATTTCAGCTATTAAGACACCGCTAGAATCACCAAAACATGAAATCCCAATTCCATTTACTTCAGACTGCACTTCTAGAGATACAATAGGTCGTTCAAATTGAACACTTATGTTGATAGTATCGGTAACTAAAGGACATTCGTTATTAGAGGCATTTACAATTATAGAAGTATCAGAATTTACGACTACATCAATGTTATCGCCAACTTGACCAGTACTCCAATTAAAAGTATTGAAAAAAGTGGTATCAGCCTGAATATTTGTTGATTCTCCAGAACATACTACATAATCTACACCTAAATCTAAAGCACAATCAGCAGTAACTTTAAAATCATCTAGGGCAAAACCAACAACAGAACCACCCATGTCGTTATTAAAGACAAAAGCAAAACGGACATTAGGTTGGTTATCAATAGCATTGTTTAGTGTAGTTATTTCGTTATACCAACTACTATCACTTCTTGCTGATCCAATTTCAGTCCAGTTGAATCCAAAATTTGTTGAGTAAAATAATTGAGTTCCGAATCCAGTAGTAGAAGGCCCAGACAACCAATGAAAATCTAATTCTACACCAGTAAAACCAACAGTGCTTATATCTTGTGTTTGAACACCTATAAGCTCTTGATTTATTATTGCAAAAGGAGGGTTAGAATAAAAAGCATCTATATAATTCGTGTTTTCTACAATATTAGCTTGAGCGATAAAAGAGGTAACGTGTAGGTAATTACTATTTGGAAATAAGTCTATAGAAGCGATTTGATCGTCAGTAGCAGGAACATTAACTCCGTTAACAAAACCTCCATCGTATACATCGTTAATTTGAAAAAAGTTGTTTGTTGAGCTAACTGTACCTAAAAAATTGATTGGAAGGTTTAAATCCCAATCCATAGTTGCAGGATTTTCAAAGTCTTGTAAATAAATTATATTTTGCGAATAACTATGATTTAATAAAATAGTATTAGCTAGAAGCAAAATGATAAAATAACGTAGTAAAATCTTCATATTTTTGACTTTTAATCTAAAAGTTTAGTCTATATCTTTTTTAATCTGTGCAGTACTAATTTACATTAATACTTAATCTGACAAATATAATATTATTCATTTTACCTTAAAAAATTAAAAAATCAGGTATCAACAAAGTTTTTAACATTACATAAACAAGCTAAAAAACCCCTTTTTCTCATATATTTTACCATTATCTCCAATTGCATTTAAAAAATAAAAATATATGCCTTCTGCTAATTTATTGCCATTTTTAGAATTACCAAACCACTTAAAATTAGGATCTGTCCATTTAACAATTGGCTTTCCCCACCTGTTAAAAACTGTAACATTAAAATCTGCTAGAGCATGGCTATCTTCAAAGCTAATGTAGTCATTTAGACCATCATCATTGGGCGAGAATGCATTTGGAAACTCTTCCCAGTCGTTTAATTCGTAATCAAAGCCTTGAACATCAACTTTTATTTGCTTGGAATCTTCACATCCAAATTCGTTTAACACTATCAACTCAATCTCATATTCACCTACATTTTCAAAAGTGTAAGTGGGACTTGTAGAGTTGGAACTTAAAAGATCTCCGAAATTCCATGAATATTGCCCTAAAGAACTTTGATTATTAGTAACAACATCAAAAGGTAATTGACCTAACAAACTATCCAGAAAAAAATCAGCAAAAACAAAAACAGTATCTCTTACACTACAAAGATTATTGTCAGTAAGCGAAAAGTCAAACAAAACATTAGGCTCAAAGGCAATAAAACTTTCTTGAGATAACTCCACTCCTAAGTCAGACTTCCAAGAGTAAACATAATCTTGAACTCCACCAAATGGAGAAGCAGAAATTTTTCCATTTTGACAAACCAAATCGACTTCCAACTTAGAGGGTTCTTTTATTTTTATATAGCTAGTATCAGAACATTCCAAATCATCAATAATAATTGCGGTATAATTATCTGCTAATAAATTTTCAAAATTTAAATTGTTATTTTGAACTACACCATTACTCAAGAAAATTTGGAAGGATTGATTTGTTACAGTTTGTAAGTTAAAGGCGCCTGTATTTTGCCCATTACATTTTACATGAGTTGTATCAAGAATTGTAAGTTCACATTGAGAAAACGCATAACCACAAAAAATTACATTAAAAAGTAAAAAAATAGTCTTAGCCACCATTAATAAATTAGGGCAATAAATTTAGTTAATTTTAATCATATTTCAAACCTGTTGAAAAGTAGCGAAATAAATTATAGTTTTAGTTGTGAATTAATATAAACTTTAGTCATATTTGATGAAATTATTTTTATAAAATTGAATACTTTTTTAGATAAATTAAATCCTAACCAACTCGAAGCAGTAAATCATATTGACGGACCTTTAATGGTTATCGCTGGAGCAGGATCGGGTAAAACTCGAGTTTTAACATATCGCATTGCAAATCTGCTAAACAAAGGAATAGATTCATTCAATATATTAGCGCTTACTTTTACTAATAAAGCTTCTAAGGAAATGAAGGAGCGAATTAGCGGATTAATTTCAGGAACAGAAGCGAACAATTTGTGGATGGGTACATTTCACTCTGTTTTTTCAAAAATATTACGATTTGAAGCTGAAAAAATTAATTATCCAAAAAATTTCACAATTTACGACACAGCTGATTCAAAAAATCTTATTAAAGCGCTCGTTAAAGAATTAAATTTAGATAAAGACATTTATAAGCCTGGAGTCATTTTAGGGAGAATTAGCAGTTTAAAAAATGGCCTTGTTTCAGTAGATGGCTATAAATCTAG
Source organism: Cryomorphaceae bacterium (assembly GCA_042091225.1). GTDB lineage: Bacteria > Bacteroidota > Bacteroidia > Flavobacteriales > UBA7312 > JABAYQ01. The sequence goes on from JBELHW010000068.1 coordinate 5,341, forward strand.
CTCGGTTTTGCAATCGGAAGACTCTTCTCGTAAAATGACAGAATTTAGCCAACTTTACGCTACCTATCAAAAAAGATTATTTACTTCAGGGTCAATGGATTTTGATGACTTGCTATTCAACACCTACATTCTTTTGAGAGATTTTCCTGAAGTATTAAATAAATATCAAAACAGATTTAAATATATTTTAGTAGATGAGTATCAGGACACTAACCATGTTCAGTACATGATTATCAAAAGACTAGCAGCTATGTTTGAAAATATCTGCGTAGTTGGAGACGATGCTCAGAGTATTTATGCTTTTAGAGGAGCTAATATTCAGAATATTTTTAATTTTAGAAATGATTATCCAGATTTTAAAAGTGTTAAATTAGAACAAAACTATAGATCAACTCAAACTATTGTAAATGCTGCAAATAGCTTAATCAAACACAATAAAAATCAGATTAAAAAAACAGTTTTCAGCAAAAACCCCTACGGTGACCCTATAAAAGTATTTAAAACACTGAGTGATTCTGAAGAAGGAAATATAGTTAGTCAATCAATATTTGAAACTCAAATGAATGAAAGATGTTCTTTCAATAATTTTGCTGTTTTATACCGTACTAACGCACAATCTAGATCTTTAGAAGAAGCATTAAGAAAAAGAAATATTCCTTATAAAATATTTGGTGGTTTATCGTTTTATCAACGAAAAGAAGTTAAAGATCTTCTTAGTTACTTTAGATTAATGATAAATCCTCAAGATGAAGAAGCATTAAAAAGAATAATTAATTATCCTACAAGAGGAATTGGAAACACAACCATTCAAAAGCTTTTAATTTGTGCAAGAACAAATAATATATCTATTTGGGAAAGCATCGAGAATCCTTTATATCATTCTAATTTAAACATCAATAATGGCACCTTAACTAAACTTTCGAACTTTGTATTATCCATTAACAGCTTTAAAGTTCAGTTAAAAGATGATGCTTATCAACTTGTAGAACTTGTAGCTAAATCTACCGGGATGCTTAACGAATTGAATAAAGATAAAACACCTGAAGGTATAAGTCGTTTAGAAAACATACAAGAACTATTAAATGCAATTAAAGAATTCTCTGTTAAAAATAAAGAACAAGGATTGAATCATGATCTGGAAACTTTTATGCAAGATGTAGCCTTACTAACTGACCAAGATAAAGAAGAAAAAAACGATAAAAATAGAGTGACATTAATGACCATTCATGCTGCTAAAGGTCTTGAGTTTCCTTATGTTTTTTTAGTAGGCTTAGAAGAGAATTTATTCCCTTCTCAATTAGCAATACACTCAAGACAAGAATTAGAAGAAGAAAGAAGGCTATTTTATGTTGGTCTTACTAGAGCAGAAAAAAGAATTCAACTTTCTTATGCGACAAGCAGGTGGAGATGGGGACAATTAATTGATTGTGAACCTAGCAGATTTCTCGAAGAAATTGATGATTCATTGTTAGATTGGCAATTTGTTTTTAGAAAAAAAATAAATGCTAAGCCTATACCAAATAATTATAAAATAAATACTAATTACTCTACAAGACAAAAAACAACTAATCAGAATTCAACCCCAAATTTCACACCGAAAAACCTTACAAAAATCAATAAAAGTTCTTCTTTAAATCAATCCTCAGTTACAGACAATAATTTACTTCAAGAAGGTATGCTTGTTGAACACGATAGGTTCGGAATAGGTAAAATATTGAAAATTGAAAATAAAAATGGAACTAAAAAAGCAATAGTTTTATTTAACGAATCTGGAGAAAAGCAATTGTTGTTAAAATTTGCAAAATTAAAAATCATTAAATAGTCAACTAAATTGACTTTATTTGTACATTGATATATACACATATGGAATTAGAATACAACACCCAAAGAGAGAAATTAATAATTTCAGAATATGGAAGGCATATTCAAAAAATGGTTGATTTTGCTGTAAGCCTAGAAAACAAAGAAAGAAGACAAAAGACTTCGGAAAGCATCATTAATTTGATGGGCGAGCTTAATCCCCAATTTAGAGATGTTGATGATTTTAAACACAAACTATGGGATCATCTATTTATAATATCAAATTTTAAGTTAGATGTGGAATCTCCATATCCGAAACCAAAAATTGAAGATCTTTTTGAAAAACCAGAACCGTTAAATTACCCTAATCAAAAAATTAAATACAACCACTACGGAAAGGTTATAGAATTGATGATTGAAGAGGCAATTAAAATGGACGATATTGAGCTTAAAGAAAAATTGGTTTTAGCAATAGCAAATCAAATGAAGAGATCATATATAAATTGGAATTTAAACTCTGTTGATGATAAAATTATTTTAAATCAGTTAACTATCTTATCCAATCAAAAACTTTCTTTACCTCAAGGTACTATCCTTCACAAAGTAAGTCCACCTCCAAAACAAAATCAGTTTAAGAAAAAGAAAAAATCAAATCAAAGAAACCATCGTAATCATTCTAGAAACTAAACTATGAGTTCATTTATTATTGAAGGAGGTATAAAACTTAATGGTGAAATTATACCACAAGGTGCAAAAAATGAAGCTTTACAAATTTTATGTGCTGTTTTATTAAGCGAAGAAGAAATTATAATAAATAATGTACCTGACATTGTTGATATCAATATTTTAATTGATCTTCTTAATGACCTAGGAGTAAAAATTAAAAAATTAAGTGATTCTAGCTATTCTTTTATATCTGATGATATTAACTTAGACTACCTTACTTCTGAAGAATTTAAACTAAAAGGAACTAAAATTAGAGGCTCTATTATGATAGTTGGCCCTTTATTAGCTAGATTCGGAAAAGGATATATTC
>JBELHW010000069.1:0-8106 GCA_042091225.1 Cryomorphaceae bacterium
GTATTGTCATACTCTCTTAAATTTGTTTTAGATTTATGGGCTGAATATGAACAAAGATAAGTTACACGAAATAATTTTTGAGGCAGATACCAAGCAAGGCAAAATCTTTGATGTCGTTTTATTAATCTGTATTTTTTTATCTGTTTTTGGTGTAATGCTAGATAGCGTTTCTTCTATTCACGATAAATATGGTCATATACTTTTACTTTTTGAATGGATTTTCACAATTCTTTTTACTATTGAGTATTTTTTAAGAGTTTTTATAATTAACAAGCCTTTAAAATATATTTTCTCTTTTATGGGGATTGTAGATTTATTGGCTATTATACCTACTTACCTTGTGTTTATTTATCCGCCACTCCGTTTTATGGTTGATATACGAGTAATCAGATTAATTAGAATTTTTAGGGTTTTTAAACTATCAAGATATTTGAGAGGTGCTCATGTTATGCAAATAGCGTTAAGATCGTCAAGGCCTAAAATCATAGTTTTTCTACTTTCAGTAATTTTAATTGTTATTATATTAGGAACGCTAATGTATATAATTGAAGGTCAGAAGAATGGCTTTGATAATATATTTAAGTCTATTTATTGGGCGGTTGTTACCCTAACAACTGTTGGTTATGGTGATGTTGTTCCATCAACTATATTCGGACAGTTCATTGCTTCTTTAATAATGATTTTAGGTTATGGAATTATTGCTGTTCCTACCGGAATTGTAACGTCATCTTTAGTTAACAAAAAAACGCTTACCTCTACACAAAATTGCAAATCATGTTCTAAAGAAGGCCATGAAATTGATGCTTTGCATTGTAAGTTTTGTGGTGTTAAATTAAACGATTAGCTTGTTCAATTACTTCTTCTTTCTTTAGAGAAGCCACACCAACTTTTTTACACGATAACCCACCGCATAAGTTCGCGAATTTTATAGCACTTTTTTTAGAAAGTGAAGATTTATACACTAGAGCTAAAACTGCAATAACACAATCACCAGCACCGGAGACATCTAAAATATTATTAATAAAAACAGGAAGATGAAACTCAATTTCTTCATTTTGATAGAAAATTCCATTTTCGGATAGTGTAACAACCATTTCTTTAACATTCAATTTTTTCCTTTGCTTACTTACTTCCAAAGAGATAGATTGTAAATCTGATTTATCTAAATTCTTAATAGAATAATTATTTAACTCTTTAAGATTTGGCTTGAATAAACTAACATTTTTATATTCCCAATAGTTATCTATTTTAGGATCAACTAAAGTAGGAATGTTTAATTTATTACAGCTTTCAATAATTTTTGAAATTACATTTTTGGTAAGTACTCCCTTATTATAATCTTGAAATAAAACCAAATCGATTTCATTTAAGGAGTTATTAATTAATTGAATAAATTCAATTTCAGATTTTATGTCATGAGTGTCTTCTTCATCAACCCTTAATTGATGTTTATCATTACTAATAATTCTTGTTTTAGTTGTAGTAAGTCTGTCTTCTTGTAATATACCTTCTATTGATAAATCAAAATTTTGCATTAGTTGGAGTAAACCATTGTCGTTGTTCCCTATAACAGACATTAATTTTGCTTTTGCTCCTAGAGACTTGATGTTTAAAGCAACATTAGCTGCTCCACCAAGTTTCTTTTCATATTTGATAGCCTTTACAATTGGGATTGGAGCTTCTGGAGAAATTCGCTCAATATCACCCCAAATATAGGAATCAATCATAGCATCACCAATGACTAAAATATTTAGATTACTAAAATCATTGATTATTTTCTCCCAATTAACAGTTGACATTTTATGATAACTTACTTAAAGCTATTTTTATTCTTTTTGCTGCTTCTAAAAGATTTTCTTCTGATGCGGCATAAGATATTCTAACACAATTAGGAGTGCCGAAAGCTATACCAGAAACTAAAGCTACATGAGCATTGTTTAACAGATACATACAAAAATCAGAAGAATCTTTAATAATTTCTCCATTTGCTTTTTTACCAAAGTAATAAGAAACGTCTGGGAAAATATAAAATGCACCTTGTGGAATGTTACATTTAACTCCTGGTATTTCTGACAATAACTTTAGCATTAAATCTCTTCTATTTAAAAAAGCATTTTTCATGCCTTCTAATTCTTTAGGATTTGCGAGCATTGCTGTTTCAGCAGCTTTTTGAGCGATAGCACATGTTGCTGAGGTAACCTGACCTTGAATTTTATTACATGCATCAGCAATCCATTTTGGTGCTGCAATGTATCCTACTCTCCATCCTGTCATAGCAAAACCCTTTGAAACACCGTTTACAGTAATAACTCTATCTTTTATAGCATCTATTCTAGCTAAACTGTAATGAGGGCTTCCAAAGTTTATTAGCTCGTAAATTTCGTCGCAAACCACATAAATATTTGGATAATCTTTTAAAACTGAAGCAATGTCTTCAAGTTCTTTTTTTGTATAAACAGTTCCGCTTGGATTACAAGGAGTACTAAAAATTAGCATTTTAGTATTTTGTGTGATGCTATCTCTTAATTGTTGCGGACTTATTTTAAAATCATTTTCTATGGAACTTTCAATAACAACTGGTTTAGCTTCACCCAATTTTACAAGCTCAAAATAACTTACCCAGTATGGAGCTGGAAGTATAACTTCATCTCCGGGGTTTAATAAACATAGGCATAAGTTAGCTATAGATTGTTTTGCACCTGTTGAAACAATGATGTTTTCAGCTGAATAATCTAATTTATTATCTCGTTTAAGTTTTTTGCAAATTGCTTCTCTGAGCTCTATTAATCCTGGAACAGGAGTATAATGAGAATAATTGTCGTCTATGGCTTTTTTTGCAGATTCTTTGATAAAATCTGGAGTATCAAAATCAGGCTCACCTAGGCTCAAAGCAATGATATCGTGGCCTTGTTGTTTGAGTTCTCTACTCATTCTAGCCATTGCTAAGGTAGCAGACTCGGATAATCTTAGAAGTCTATCGGAAACTTTTGTCATTATTTAATATTATAAATTGTTAAGCTTACAAATCTAATAAATAAGTATTAACCGTACTTTAAGATTATTTACTTTTTAAATCTATTTTTATTAAATTTGTTAGGCAATGAATAACCTTTAACCTTTTTACTTTTTTTTATATATGAAATTTCGATTTCTTTCAATTTGTTTTTTATTCATTTTTTTTGCTAAATCTAGTAATGGACAGTGCCCCTCTGCTTCGGGTTTATATGTTGATAATTTTAATTTTACTTCTGCATCAACTTCTGTTGAAGGATTTTGGGATTCAATGTCTGATACTGAGGTAGATCACTTTATGATAAAATATAAGAAATTAGAGGATTCTGAATGGAATAACCTATTAGCTAACGATAGTTCAGCAACCTCAAAAGTAATTGGAGGATTAGATTTTAACACTTCTTATCATTGGACTGTTATTGCATATTGTTCCGAAAACCAGTCTGATCCTGCTCAATGGGCTGAATTAGACACATTTCTAACAATATCTTATATAGAATGTCCTTCTACTTCAAATTTATTTGTAGATAATATTATAATAAATGAAAATCAGGCTTTTGCTGATGGAAATTGGGATTCCATGCTTGGTTTTGGTGTAGATCATTTTATGCTAGAGTTTAAGACTTTGGAAGCAAACGATTCTTCTTGGACTCTCTTGTCGAATATGGATAGTACTTTTACTCAAAGAACAATGGGAAATTTAGAGTTAAATAGTTCTTACGAATGGCGGGTTAGAAGTTATTGTTCAGTAAATCAATCTTACTACTCTGATTGGTCTGTAAGAGATACCTTTGAAATAGGGGAGTTCGTTCCTCAACCTTTTGATCCTCAAGTAAATTTAAATTTAGATAATCAAATTTGCGAGGGCTTATCAAATTTATCTATTTCTGTTTCTCAAACACTTAATCAGCCTGACATACAATCTTCTTCTATCCTGTCAAATTCAGGTTCATTTGAAATTTCGGCGATGGAGGAACATGAAGTAATAGGAGAGGCATATGTTAATGCGGGAAATGGATTTATTCAAAATTATTATGACCTTATTGTTCACGATTTAATAAGTGATGATAAAGTTGAAATTGCCTTGAAAAATATTGATACAGGTTTTAATGATATTTATTTTGAAATTGAAAATACTGGTACCGGTATTAAAGTACTAATTAATTCACCTAACGACCAGAACAATTATACATCAGGAAATTCTATAGATATAACTTTCGAAAATGTTTTTAGGAACCCTGTCCCTAGTGTATTAGAATTTTACTTTACTGTTTCTTCTGAATTAGGTGATAATTTTAGTAATCAAATTGATTTTTTAATTGAATGCTCTTCTATAAACCCTAATCATTCAAAATATAGTGTATATCCTAATCCGGTTAACTCTTTTTTGACTGTAGAATTAGATGGCTTAAAGACAATATATTTATTTAATAGTATGGGTCAAGAAGTTTTTAAACAAACTACTACAAAAAATGCTGTTGATTTTTCAGTAGTTTCAAAAGGAGTTTATTTTCTGAAAATTGAAATGGGCGACCTTGTTTTTATTGAAAAATTAATCGTCAGATAAGTCTAGTTTCCACAAAGAAATAAGACTTAAAACTGTTGTTGTTATTCCAAGAATAAAAAGTCCGTTTCCTAAAGAACCATTATCACTTACCCATCCTATAACAGGAGCGGTTATTGCAAAGCTTAATCTAATACAAAAACTTCTTACAGAAAGAACAGTTGCCCTAATCTCAGATGAGGTTTCCTTATTTATTAAGTTATATAATGTCGGTGTTGCAAAGCCTCTCATTACATAAATTACAATTAAAAATATAAGTCCGTAATAATTGTTTATTGAAGAAAGTCCAATAAAACAAATTCCAATTATTGACGCAATAATCAATAGTTTTGTTTTTTGATTAATTAATGGGTTTAATTTGTAGGAGTTTACAGATGAAAATCCTGCTGTTAAATTTAGCATGGCCCAAACGAATCCGAAATACTTTAAAGGTAAGTCAATAGAGGTAAAATAGGGTTGAGCAAACCAAGCTGCAGATAATGTTGCCATTCCTATTGATGAAGATAAAAGAATAAGTTTTCTTAATTGCTTATTTTCTACAAGAGAAAATCTAACAACTTTTAAAATAGAATTTAGATTTCTTTCTAATTTATTTTTTAAGCCTAAATCTGGTTCGACCAGACTAAAAGCAAACGGAATAACAAGAAAGGCTACTCCTGTTTGTACATACCAAGGATATCTTAAAGAATAAACTGCAAGTAATCCTCCAAGAATACCTGCAATAGATTCCGAAAAATTACCAATTCCATACGATCTTCCTTCAATTTTATCATAATTATCTGTTTTCTTGGAGCTTATAAGGGTATCGTAAAGAAGTGCTGAGTCTGATCCAGAGATAAAACTTTGTCCAATTCCTAATAGGATTTGTGCTAATATAAATTGCCAAAAAGAAAAAGATAAGCTAATAATTAAAAAACCAAAAAAACTTAAGAAAGAACCAATAATAAGTGATTTTTTCCTCCCTAAAGCGTCAGCGAAAAAGCCAGAAGGGATTTCCATACATGCAACGATTATGGAGTAAGTCGATTGTAAAATCATAATTTCAAATAGAGATAAGCCTTGATCTTGAAAAAATATTACAATAATTGGCATTGTAAGTAAAAACCATCTTAGTCCTTTAATTACATATAACTTCCAAACATTAGATTCAATCTTTTGATTCATGCTCTTGGATGAAATGATTTAATAGACTCTTTTATGTAATCTGAATCTAAATGGGTGTATATTTCGGTAGTAGTTATTGATTCGTGCCCTAACATTTCTTGTACTGCTCGTAAATTAGCACCGGCTTCGATTAGATGAGTTGCAAAGCTGTGCCTGAATGTATGAGGGCTAATGTTTTTTTTGATATTCGCTTTTTCCGACAATTTTTTAACAATGGTAAAGATCATCACTCTTGTCAGTTTTCTTCCGTTCCTATTTAAAAATATATAATCTCTATTATCTTTTTGAATTTTTTGATGATTTCTATTTTCAATAAAATATAGTTCGATGAGGTCATTTGCTATTTCACCGATTGGAATTAATCTTTCTTTATTTCCTTTGCCTTCAACTTTTATAAACCCATCTTTTTTATACCAATTAGAAATTTTAAGGTTTGTCAATTCAGAAACTCTTAATCCACAACTATACAAAACTTCAATAATAGCTTTATTTCTATTTCCTTGAGGATGGCTAAGGTCTATGTTATTTATTAACTTATCAATTTCGTTTGTACTTAATGTTTCAGGAAGGTAGGATCCTATTTTAGGGTTTTCAATTGTTTGAACAGGATTTTGTGTAATAATATTTTCTAAAATTAGATAATTGAAAAAAGACTTTAAACTTGATATTATTCTTGCTTGAGATTTTGCACTTAAACCAACTTTAGCTACCCATTGAATAAAATCTCGAATATCTTTTGTTTTTATTTTAGTTGGAGGATTACTGTTTTCCTTCATCTCTAAAAAAGATATCAATTTTTTAACATCCCTTTGGTAAGATTCAAAAGTATTTTCTGAAAGTGATTTTTCAAATAAAATGTGTGATCTAAATTCTTTTATGTAATTAATCCAACTCATTAACTAAATTTGCAGTATGAAGATAATAATTATTAATGGTCCAAATTTAAACTTATTAGGCGTAAGGGAGAAGAGTATTTATGGTCAACTTAGTTTTGAAAAGTATTTTTCTTCTTTAAAAACACAATTTTCTGATCAATCATTATCTTATTTTCAGACAAATATTGAAGGTGAAATAATAGATTTATTACATAAATACGGATTTGAAGATTATAAAATTGTCTTAAACGCAGGAGGATATACTCATACCTCTGTTGCTATTAAAGATGCTATAAGTGCTATCGAAAGTGAAGTCGTAGAAGTACACTTGTCGAATATATATTCCAGAGAAGAATATCGTCAAAAATCGTTAATTTCTTCAGTTTGTAAGGCTAGTATCTGTGGATTTGGTTTACTTAGCTATGAATTGGCTATTCGAGGATTAATTATTGGAAGCAATAGCTAAACCTCTATGAGGTTTAAGTTTTTCTCTTATAAAATCAATGTGTTTTTTGTCTAGAATAACGAAACAAAAAGAGTGAATTTCGTTAACTTCTTGGCAGCCTTTTCCCTCTATTTTTAAATTATTTTTATTCATAAATTCTATCAAGTGAATGAGTTGATGTTCTGCAGTTTTTAAGCTATTATTCCCTCTAAAGTCCCAAATAAACTTTACCATAATTTCAAAATAATTTTTCTATTGATTGGTTGAACAATTGTGATAAACTAATTCCTGCACATTCCGCTTGTTGAGGGATTATACTTTCTTTTGATAATCCGGGCACTGTATTTGCTTCAATAATGAATGGCTGATTGTCTACAATAATAAAATCGACTCTAGCAATTCCGTTTAAATCAAGAATTTTATATGCTATTTTAGTTATATCAGATACTTTTTTTGCAAGTTCTTTTGTGATGTTTGCTGGAGTTATTTCTTTTGATTTCCCTTCATATTTAGCCTGATAATCAAAAAATTCGTTTTCACTAATAATTTCTGTAATAGGAAAAGTATATAAATTTTCATCAAAGTTATGGATGCCACATGTTAGTTCGATGCCATCTAGAAAAGATTCTATAAGTATTGTTTGATCATGTTTAAATGCCTTTTCTATTGCCGGAATCAAATCATTTTTACTATTTACTTTACTTATACCAAAGCTAGAGCCGTTTCCGTTTGGTTTAACAAAGCAAGGCAGGCCTATACTAGAAATAATTTTATCTATCTCTAAATTATTACTATCAGTTAAAATTATTGAATTTGCACAATTTAATCCTTTAGTTCTCAAAAACGAATTACATTTTCCTTTGTCAAAACTAAGCTGTGCAGCTTTTTCGTTAGATGTATTGTATGGAATTTCTAGTTTGTCAAGATAGTTTTGAAGCTCACCATTTTCGCCTGGTTTGCCATGAATAGCTATAAATACACCATCAAAAGAAATTTTTGAGTTATTAAATTTTGCGCTAAAATCGTTTTTATCAATAGCAATTTCT
>JBELHW010000070.1:0-8026 GCA_042091225.1 Cryomorphaceae bacterium
ACAATGATCAAATAGATAATTAAAATCTGCATTATTATCATTCTGAAAAACTACTTCATTGCTTAAACTTCCTGAAATAATACAATTAGTAAAAGTTGCATTTTCTAAGTCTCTATATTGAAGATTGTTATTAATATCTTCATAATAGTTGTTAATAATAATTGATGGAGTAGACCTATTATTAAACTCATGAAAGTTAGCAAAAGTACAATGATTAAAGTTGTAGTTTCCACCAATATTTAAAACTAATGAGTATCTACCGCTGTTGCTAATAAGATTGTTTTCTGCTTCTATGAATGACCCTTGTCCAAATATGCCAATATCACTAGCATTATCAATTATCGTATTACTTATTTTTAATGTTGGCAACGACAAAGACCCTAAAGTGTCTGCCTGAACTCCTATAGTAGAATTCTTAATTATAGCGTGATTTATTGTGTTATCAAAACTTCCTGCAGAAATCCATATCTTATCCCATTGCCCTGGAGCATCTTTGTAGTATTCGTCAAGTCTATCTCCCTGGAATGTAACCTTATTATTTACTGTTCCCTGAACAGTTAATTTTCCACCAACATTGTCAGTAAATAACGGATTTCCAACTATTAATCCTGAATTATTATGAAAAAATATATTTGTTCCTTCTTGAATTATTAACTCTACACCTGGCTCTATAATAACGTACCCATAGACCACATGTGGTAGAACGTTGCTCCATATAGTATTTTGACTAATTGAATAATAGGATGGAATAATGGTGTCATTTGCTTCGGTTATTATAATTATGTCTTGAGGTTCAGCTGTATGAAAATTTGCATTTTGTCCGTAAGCAATTAAGTCAATGTATTGAACAAATGAGTCGGTAGAAAATCGAATTGAATCAGAAACGAGAAAGGGGAGTGGATTAGTTGAATTTGGATTTATAGTGGCTTCAACAAACATAAAAATACTATCGTTTGGCAAAATAGTAAGTGAGGAAAAATCTTGTATCGCTTCGCCATCAATATTTACTCTATAAACACTAAGGTTATTATTATTGACTAATTCAATATTGTTTATTTTAATAGCATTATTGTTTCTATTAAATACTTTAAATGTTTTTGTAATACTTCCTACGCTCGTAAAGACAGTGTCAAATAGAATACTATCGTTAGAAAAAGTTAATTTTCCATCGCCACCCTGATTAAAAAAGTCTTTTTCACAAGAAATGAAAAGTAAGGAAATTACTAGAAAGAATAATATATTTTTTATCATTGTTTATTGATATTTGTACTACAACGAAAGTAATGAATGCTATAGTATAACTTGAAATAAGATTGAAAGGTTTTGTAAATTGTATTTAAGTGTTTATATTTGCATCCGCTAATTTAAGATAAAAATGAAAAAGGGAATACATCCAGAAAATTATAGACTTGTTGTAATGAAAGATTTATCAACTGGTTATTCAGTTTTAACTAAATCTACTGCTGATACAAAAGAAACTACTAAATGGGAAGATGGAAATGAATATCCGTTAATTAAAATGGAAATATCTTCAGATTCTCATCCGTTTTATACAGGAAAAATGAAACTCGTCGATACAGCAGGTAGAATTGATAAATTTAAAAATAAATATTCTAAGTTTTCAAAATAGAATTCTAAAAACAGTTGCTAATTAGCAACTGTTTTTATTTTAGGAGCACTTGCTAAAATTTCTTCATTAGCAAATTCATTATACTGCTCAAAATTTTCTACAAATACATTTGCTAGTTTATTAGCAACTTTTTCGTATTCCTTTTTATCCGACCACGTTTGCTTTGAATCTAATAAATCGCTAGGAACACCTTTGCATTCTATAGGATAGTTAAGGCCAAAAATAGGATCTTCTTTATAGTCTACATTATTCAAATTCCCATTTAATGCAGAAGAAATCATTGCTCTTGTATAATTTAAACTAATTCTTTCCCCAATTCCATATTGTCCGCCAGACCAACCAGTATTGACCAACCAAACATTTATATTAGCTTTATTTAACTTTTCTCCAAGTAATGTAGCGTATTTAGTAGGATGTAACGGTAAAAAAGGAGCGCCAAAACAAGCCGAAAAAGTTGTTTGAGGTTCATTTATACCTTCTTCTGTTCCTGCAATTTTAGCAGTATATCCAGAAATGAAATGATACATTGCCTGACCAACGTTTAATTTTGATATTGGAGGTAAAACACCAAAGGCATCGCAGGTTAAGAAAAAGATATTTTTTGGAGCATTACCTAAAGATGGAGTAGCAATGTTTTTAATATGATTTATAGGGTAGCTTACTCTAGTGTTTTGAGTTACAGTAGTGTTTTTGAAATCAACAATATTACTATTTTCTTCAAAACGAATGTTTTCCAATAGTGCGCCTGGTTTAATAGCATTAAAAATATCCGGTTCCTTTTCGTTGTTTAAGTCAATACATTTTGCATAACAGCCTCCTTCAAAGTTAAACACACTATTATCGCTCCAGCCATGCTCGTCATCTCCAATTAAAAGGCGATTAGGGTCTGCCGACAAAGTTGTTTTACCTGTTCCTGAAAGTCCAAAGAATACGGAAGTGTCATTATCTTTTCCAATATTTGCCGAGCAATGCATAGATAATACCTTATGTTCAAAAGGAAGTATAAAGTTTAAAGCAGAGAAGATTCCTTTTTTAATTTCACCAGTGTAGCCAGTTCCTCCAATTAAAATAATACGTTTAGTAAAGTTAATAATGGCAAAGTTATGTTGCCTTGTACCATCAATTTTCGAGTCGGCTAAAAATGAAGGAACATTTAAAATTAACCAATCCTCTTTAAAGTTTTTTAACTCATCATTAGAAGGTCTCAAAAACATGTTGTAAGCAAACAAATTAGACCATGGAAACTCATTAATTACTCTTATTTTTAATCTAAATTTTTGGTCTGCACAAGCAAATACATCTCTTACATACACCTCTTTATTTTCTAAATACTTGCAAGTTTTTTCATAAAGACTATCAAAATCTTTAGATTCAAATGGAATATTTACATCACCCCACCAAACATTATTAGAGGTAATATCATCTTTTACAATAAAGCGATCTTTTGGTGAACGACCTGTAAATTCTCCTGTATCTACGGTAATAGCACCGGTACTTGTCTTTACAGCTTGTTTTGAATTTATAGAAATTTCAGCAAGTTTTTCTGGAGATAAATTCCAATTAGAATTAGAATTATAAATACCGTACTTTTCTAATGACATGAGTTTAAATAATAGTTAGCAACTGCAAATTTAAAACATATAATTGCGCTTAATTAGTTAAAAAATCAATTTTTTTATATTTTTTTTTAACAACTCATTTTTTATAATTCAATGTTAACAAGAGAATAAGCCAAGAAATAATCAAAATTAAACCTCCAATAGGAGTTAAAGGCCATATAAAATCAATAGAAAATCCAATAAATTCTTTTAGTGAAAGAAAGTAAATAGAAAATGAAAAAAGTATAATCCCAATTATAAATAAGTTGGAGATCATTTTATGAAATTTTATTTTACTTGAATTAAAGCCTAAGCAAATTAAAGACAGAGAATGTATCATTTGATATCTTATACCCGTATCAAAAGATTCTATTTGTTCCAGCGTTAATAAATCCTTCATGCTGTGTTTAAAAAATGCACCTAAGACAATTGCAATTATCATAAAGATAATTCCTGATTTGACTGTAAACCTGTTCATAATAATTAGAATGATTTATATGCTAATTTACATATCTTAGCTTTTTAATAATAATTATTATGAAACAAATTTTAATAGTAGGAGCAGGTCGTTCGGCTTCATCATTAATTGAGTATTTGGTTAAACGTGCACCATTAAATAATTGGTTTATTGTTGTTGCTGATTACGATTTAAAACTGTCGCAGTCTAAAGTTTCTGAATCTGATTATTCTTCTGCTATTTCATTTGATGTTAATAATGATGAGCAAAGAGAAAAAATTGTTTCACAATCTCATTTAATTATTTCAATGTTGCCTGCCCATATGCATGTTTTACTTGCTAATGATTGTATTAAATATAAGAAAAATATGGTAACAGCTTCTTATGTTTCTAATGAAATAAAAGAACTACATAAAAAAGCAAAAGAAAATAATATTATCATTTTAAACGAAATTGGTTTAGATCCAGGTATAGATCATATGTCAGCTAAAAAAATGATTGATGATGTCCATGAAAAGAATGGCGATATAACTAGTTTCAAATCATTTTGTGGTGGATTAGTGTCTCCAGAATATGATAATAATCCTTGGAACTATAAATTTACTTGGAATCCACGAAATGTAGTCTTAGCTGGACAATCTACTGCTATGTATATTCAAAATGGAAACTACAAATACATTCCTTACCACAGTCTTTTTACTAAAACAGAGGAAATAGATATTTTAGATGAAGGTGTCTTTGAAGCTTACGCAAATAGAGATTCTCTTTCATACAGAGAGATTTATAATCTACCAAACATTCCCTCAATGCTAAGAGGTACCCTACGAAAAAAAGGGTTTTGTAGAGCTTGGAATATTTTTGTACAACTAGGTATAACTGATGATAGCTTCCAAATTGTTAATTCTGGTGAAATGACCTGGAAGTCATTTTTAAATTCTTTCCTTGATGATGATAAAAATAAAACGGTAAAACAAAAGTTGACAGATCAATTATCAATTTCACAAGAAGATTTAAACAAACTAGAATGGCTTGGTATTTTTGAAGACGAAAATATTGAACTTAATATCGGAACTCCAGCCCAGTTTTTACAATTATTGCTAGAGTCAAAGTTAAATTTAGAAAGTGGAGACAAAGACATGATTGTAATGCAACACCTACTTGAGTATAGTATTGATGGACAAAAGAAAAATTTAAAATCTTCTTTAGTTCTTAAGGGTGTTGATGATTTAAATACTGCTATGAGTATGACTGTCGGTTTGCCAGTTGCTATAGCATCTGAGCTTTTATTAAACGATAAAATATCTTTGAAGGGCGTAGTTATTCCTATTCACAAAGAAATATACAACCCAGTTTTAGAAAAGTTAGAAGAGTTTGGAATAAAATTTATTGAAGAGTAACTCAAAAATGTAAATAAAACTTTTTACATAGATTTTTATAATCTTCAGTGTATTTGTGTCTCGAGTTTTCTATTACTAAATTTTCCTCTATTACTTCTAGTTGGTTTTTAGTCAGTTCTACTAACATTCTTTTAATAGGATTATTCTTAACACCTCTTACCAAACAAATTCTTTTAAAGTATAAATTTGAATTTTCAACAATAGATTTTATTTTAAAAATGTCGGAATACGGAATTATTAAAGCAATAATTCCATTTTTGTTTAATATCTTTTCGCTAGTAAAAATTAAGTTTTTAAGAGACAATGAATCATCGTGTCTAGCTAATGTTCTTTTTTCAGAAATTGGCTTTGTTGTTTGGCTAAAATAAGGAGGGTTGCTAATAATTAAGTCGAATTTAATGTCAGGATTATAGCTTAAAAACGAATTATGAATAGAATGAAGTCTATCCCTCCATTTTGATTGATCGAAATTTAAGGAACACTCTGAAGCTGCATCTGCATTGATCTCAATTGAGTATATAGTTGCTTTTTCAAACCTCTGTGCTAACATTAATGAAATTAGTCCAGTACCTGAACCGACATCTAAAAATGTTTTAGAATTTATAGGTTTTGTCCATGCCCCAAGTAAAACTCCATCTGTACCAACTTTCATGGCAGATTTCTCTTGTATAATATCAAACTGTTTAAAACGAAACAATTTATTTTTTTTTAAATGATTTAATTAAGAAGTAAATAACAATTATTTCAATTAGCAACAATGGAAAATGAACTTGATAAACTTTCAGCCTTTTGTCATAAAACAAGGGAAATTTATCCATAACTTCATAAAGAAAATAGGATATTACCATTCCTAATAAATAGCCAAACTGTTTGGCTGTATCGATTTTTGTGAGTGATTTATTTTCTTTTATAACTAACGTTTCTGCTCTCACTAAATAAGATCCGAAAACGAAAGTTAATTGATATCCAATATAAATACTAAGAGCAGTGTAAATATTGTAGGAAAAAATAAGGAAAAACAAAACCATTAAAAAAACAATAATTTCTACAAAAAGCGAGATTCTAAAAAAGTAATACTCATTTAAAATTTTATGATAAAAATTGGCAATTATTAAAGTTGCAATCGCTAAAACAATACCTCCAGCAGAGAATAGGGATGGTTCTAAAGAATCATAAATAGTAAATACTGAACCAATAGATACTCCTAAAAATAGAGAGTTGAAGAATTTGTAGAGAACAAATGAAAATATATTTAGTTGGAGCTTTTCAAGCATTTAATAATAACATTTTCTTCTAACTTTGGCAATGTGTTTCGCTAGTCTTACAACTTGTCTTGTATATCCATATTCATTGTCGTACCAAACATATAAAACAATTGAATGACCATCTTTAGATACTTGAGTTGCAGGACTATCGTAAATAGAAGCACAACTATCTCCGACTATATCGCTAGAAACCAATTCGTTAGAAGTTGAGAATCTGATTTGCTCAATTAATTGAGGAGAATGCGCTGCTTTTTTTATTATGTTATTTATACTTTCTAAACTTGTTTTATTTTTAATATTTAAATTAAGAATAACCAATGATCCATTTGGAGTAGGGACTCTTATGGCACTAGATGTTAGCTTGTCTGTTAACGATGGAATAACTTTAGTTACTGCCTTACCAGCACCAGTTTCTGTAATAACCATGTTTAATGCTGCAGCTCTACCTCTTCGATATTTACTGTGCATATTATCTACTAAATTTTGGTCATTAGTATAAGCGTGAATAGTTTCAATGTGGCCTTTTTCTATTTCTAATTCTTTTTCTACAACTTCAAGAATTGGAGTAATTGCATTTGTAGTACAAGATGCAGCCGAGAAAATGTGATCATTTTCTAAATCAACTTCATGATTTACACCAAAGACGATATTATTAACTCCTTTTCCTGGAGCGGTTAATAAAACTTTGGATACTCCCTTAGATTTCAGGTGTAGGCTTAAAGCCTCCTTATCTCTAAATGCACCAGTATTATCTATTACAAGTGCATTATTAATATTGTAATCATTATAATTTATTTCTGAAGGCTTTTGAGCATTTATAAAATGTATTGTTCTGCCATTTATAATTAGAGAATTATTTTCAGGATCTTCTATAATCTCTGCTCCAAATTTTCCATGCACAGAATCTGTCTTTAATAGAGAAGCTCTTTTTGTTAAATCTTCAGCAGAATTACTTCTTGTAACCACTGCTCTTAACCTTAATTGACCTCCAGCTCCAGATTGAGAAAGAAGCTCTCTAGCAACCAACCTACCAATTCTACCAAAACCATACAATACAACATCTTTAGCTTCAAAAGAATTATTTTGTAAAAAATCAGATAATTTAGATTTGACAAAATCATTTACATCTAAAAATTTTTTGCTTTCTTTTTTCCATTCAACAGCTAACTTACCAATATCAATTTTTCCATATTTGATTTGTAAGTCTAAAATCGACTTCGCTATAATTAGAGTGTCTTGAACCGAAACAGACACACCACTAGGTAATTGCGAATACTCATGAAGTTTTAATATTTCAGTGTTAGATTGATCTACTAATTTGCTTCTAAATAAAACTAATTCAGTTGAATAATCAAATAATAAATTTCCAATAATATTTGATAATGATACTGCAGTTTTTTCTTTGACAATCCAACTATCTAGCTGTTGCTCGTAATTTTGTTTGCTCATTTAAACGTTTTATTAAAATAAAATGCAAATTTAATTTTTTTAAACTCATTGTTATATTTTTTATAAAAAACATAATTTTAATTATAAGATTAAAATCCTATTAGTTAAATTTGAAAAATGATTATTGATTTCACAAAATATCAAGGTGCTGGCAATGACTTTATCATCATTGACGACAGAAAACAATTATTTGATGTCGACAATAATACATTAGTGAAAAAAATCTGCGA
>JBELHW010000071.1:0-7992 GCA_042091225.1 Cryomorphaceae bacterium
GAGGCAGCGGATGTATGTACTCTTCCTTGTGTCTCAGTTTGAGGCACTCTTTGAACTCTATGAACACCTGATTCGAATTTTAATGTTCCGTAGACATCTTCTCCCTTAACATTAAAAATAATTTCTTTATAACCACCCGATGTGCCTTCTGCGACATCTACTAATTCTGTTTTCCATCCTTTTGCAGATGCATAATTAGTATATAATCTATATAAATCTCCTGAGAAAATACTTGCTTCGTCACCCCCTGCACCAGCTCTAATCTCTACAACCGCATTTTTAGAATCGGCAGGATCTTTTGGAATCAATAATAACTTTATTTCTTCCTCCATAACTTCAACCTTTGGTTGTAAGTCATCAAGCTCTAATTTTGCCATTTCCTTCATTTCATCATCTTTAAGCATTTCCTTAGATGATTCGATGTTGGATAAAACGTTTTTATACTCTTTAAATGCTACAATGATTGGCTCTAGATCTTTGTATTCTTTATTTAATTGTATATAGCGCTTCATATCAGAAATGATATCAGGATTTACAAGAAGTTCAGAAACTTCATCAAAACGTAACTTAATTGATTCTAGCTTATCTAACATATTAATAAATAAATTCTCCGTATTGACTTGAAATCGTTAATTTTTTGGAGTTACTAGCTTCTACTCTACCTATAATCTTTGCGTCAACATTAAAAGATTTTGAAATAGAAACGATATCATCAGCAATTTCTTTAGGAACATACAATTCCATTCTGTGTCCCATATTAAAAACTTTATACATTTCTTTCCAATCAGTAGATGACTCCGATTGGATTAATTCAAATAAAGGAGGAACTTTAAACATATTATCTTTAATAATGTGAAGATTATCTACAAAATGTAAAACTTTGGTCTGTGCTCCACCAGAACAATGTATCATTCCATGAATTTTATCTCTATGACTGAGTAATATTTGCTTAATAATTGGAGCATAAGTTCTTGTAGGAGATAAAACTAATTTACCCATATCAACATCTATGCCATTTAATTTCTCAGTGAGCTTTTTAGAACCTGAATAAACTAATTCTGAGGGCACTGATGAGTCAAAACTATCAGGATATTTTTGACTCAACTCATTATCAAACACATCATGTCTAGCAGATGTAAGGCCATTACTCCCCATACCGCCATTATATTCCGATTCGTATGAAGATTGACCATAAGATGATAATCCTACAATAACATCCCCATCTTGAATGTGATGATTTGAAATAACGTCAGATCTCTTCATTCTACTAACAACAGTGGAATCAACAATTATAGTACGGACTAAATCACCAACATCAGCTGTTTCACCACCTGTAGAATGTATTTCTACACCATATTCTCTTAATTCTGTGATTAATTCTTCAGTTCCATTGATAATTTGAGAAATGACATCTCCATTAATTAAATTCTTATTTCTTCCTATAGTAGAAGATAAAAGTATTTTATCTACAGCACCAACACATAATAAATCGTCAAGGTTCATTACTAATGCGTCTTGAGCAATACCCTTCCACACAGAAGCATCTCCAGTTTCTTTCCAATACATGTAAGCTAAAGAAGATTTTGTTCCAGCACCATCTGCATGCATTACAATACAATAATCTTCGTCATTGGTTAAATAATCTGGAATTATTTTACAAAAAGCTTTAGGAAATAAGCCTTTATCAACATTTTTTATTGCTGCATGGACATCTTCTTTGTCGGCTGAAACTCCTCTTAAATTATATCTATCTGTGCTCATATTTACAAAAAAAAGACTACCTAATTAAATATAGGTAGCCTTATAAATTATAGAAAAAACTTACTTTTTAAATTTTCCTTTAGGTTTCACTTTATTTGCTTCTACATCATAAAAAAGTGTAGTCAATACCTTAAAGTCAGTTCTTCTATTATATTGATGTGCTTTCTCTACATCTTTCTTTCTTTTTAACTCATTGATATATTCCTCATTAAGAACATCATTCCGTTTTAACTTACCATTTTTAACGTCCATAACAAATGGATCTGACTCTCCCATTCCTTTTGCTTTCAGACGCTTCTTGTCAATCCCCTTAGACGCCATATAATCAACACAAATTTGAGCTCTTTCTTGAGAAAGCTTTAGATTAAAATCTTCGCCCGCTCTATTATCGGTGTGCGATCTTAGTTGTATTACAACATTAGGATTTTCTTTAAGAACAATAATTAATTGATCTAATGATAATTTAGAGGCATTCCTTAATGCAGAACTATTATAATCGTATTCAATTTTAGGAAGAATAATTTCTTTTTGAGTTGGTTCTAAAGAAATATTAACCGGAAATTCTTTAGACTCAGTAACTCCTAATGTAGTTTGAGTAGCATTCTTTGTTAAATAACCTTCTTTCGAAACTGTTATCTCGTAAGCAATTCCTATGTTAATTACATCCTTGCCAAAAGTATAAAAACCCGCATTATCTGTAACTGTTTCAACTCTAGTACCATCCGTACCAATTAACGTTACTAAAGCACCATCAATGATTTCTTTAGAGCTCTTGTCATTTACTGATTTTGAAATGACACCAGAAATAACTAAATCTAAAGAAGGAAGGTTAAATTGATAAATGTCATCTCCTTTTGATCCGACTCTATTAGAGGAGAAAAAACCTCTTTCCTCTTTTCCTTCGAAAACGATACCGAAATCATCATTTGGAGAATTAATCGGACTTTTCATATTTACAATAGATCTTAAATTATTTTCTTCGTCAAATTCTGCCTTAAAAATATCTAATCCACCCATTCCTAAAATTCCGTTAGAGGAGAAATATAAAGAACCATCATCATGAATAAAAGGGAATAATTCGTCTCCTTCAGTATTTATTTCGTCACCTAGATTAATTGGCTCACTCCATTCATCTCTTTTTTCTTTCTTAATCAACCATATATCCTTACCTCCTTTTCCTCCTTTCATATCAGAAGAAAAGTATAATGCTTTACCATTGGCAGAAATAGATGGATGACCAAAACTACTTAAACTGTCGTATGGGAGAGGAACTAGAACAGGAGAAGTCCATCCTTTACCTTTTTTCTTAGAATAGTATATTTCACAAGTAGGAATTGGTTTGTTTTTATTACTCTCATTACATCTTGTAAAGTATAATTCGTTTCCTCTTTTAGTTAAAGTGGTAGCTGCTTCATGATTTTCAGTATTCATTGGCTCTGGAAAAGCTGCAGGCTTAGACCATCTTTTTTTCTTAGTTCTTTTGTCTGTATATAGTTTTACGGAATACAAATCAGTATATGATTCTCCAGTAAATCCATCAGTTGACTTACCTACAGAACCATCTCGTGAAGAGGTGAAAAACATCACATCATAATTCCTAGATCCAAAACTAGGCGCATAATCAGATTTTGGCGAGTTATATTGAAATGGTTCGATTTCATATCTAG
The DNA here is from genome assembly GCA_042091225.1 of Cryomorphaceae bacterium. Classification (GTDB taxonomy): domain Bacteria; phylum Bacteroidota; class Bacteroidia; order Flavobacteriales; family UBA7312; genus JABAYQ01. The sequence goes on from JBELHW010000071.1 coordinate 3,429, forward strand.
TAGGATTTTCTATTGCATCCAATGCAAACACACATGAATTTATACCAAAAGTTGCTCGATCATCATACGGTTTGAGAGACTTATATTTCTCAAATTGTACTATTGCGTCAGAAAAGGCTTGTTGTTTTTGTAAAACTTGAGCATATCTCAAATAAACTTCAGGATGAGGATATTTTGCTTTAATAGCTCTTTTATAAAGATTAGCTGCTTTTTTGAGATGAATTGGAGTACCTATTAATCGGCCACATTCTGCTTGTAAAAATATTAGCTCTGCTTTTTTTGCCCTATTTTTTTCTTTTGAATAATTTGCCTTATATAGCAATTCTGCCTCGTAGTAATTCTGAAGAAGAAAAGCTTTGTCAGCTTTAGAAGTCTTTGGTTTTTTTTGAGCAAGGACGCTTGGACTTACTAAAAATACCATTAAAATTAGAGAAAGTAAATGTTTCATTTTGTTCAATTAGAATTTGTGCTAAAATAAGGATTTATTTTATTTAATAAATAACAAGATTCAAACTCTTAAAAAGTTGTTCATAATTTTTAAATTTAAGATAGTGTAAAATTAACACAAAAAAATAAATTTGTAGAGAATTATAAACGTCTTAACTATTTATCATTAAAAAAATGAATAAAAGTAAATTAGAATACATTTGGCTTGATGGGTATAGCCCAACTCAAAACATGAGAAGCAAAACTAAAGTTGTGAACGACTTTAGCGGAAAATTGGAAGATTGTCCAGTATGGTCTTTTGATGGAAGTTCAACTAAACAGGCATCAGGAAGCAACTCAGATTGTTTACTTAAGCCAGTAGCTATTTATCCCGACCCAAGTAGAATGAATGGCTTTTTGGTTATGACAGAAGTCTTAAATTCGGATGGAAGTCCCCACGAATCTAATGCAAGAGCTACTATTGATGATGATGATAATGACTTTTGGTTTGGATTTGAACAAGAATACTTCATTATGGATACAGAAACACAACTTCCATTAGGCTTCCCATTAGGAGGATATCCTGGTCCACAAGGACTTTACTATTGTTCTGTAGGAGGGAAAAATACTCATGGAAGAGATTTTGTTGAAGAACACGCTGACCTTTGTATTGAAACAGGTTTAAATTTTGAAGGCATAAATCAAGAGGTTGCTAGTGGTCAATGGGAATTTCAATTATTTGCAAAAGGAGCAAAAAAGGCTGGTGATGAAATCTGGATAGCTAGGTACTTATTAGACAGACTTACAGAAAGTTATGGATATTATATTGAATACCATCCAAAACCTATTAAAGGTGACTGGAACGGTTCTGGAATGCATGCTAATTTTTCAAACAAAGTATTAAGAGAATGTGGTTCTAAAGAAATTTATGAAAAAATATGTGAAGCCTTCCGACCTGTAACTAAAGAGCACATTGATGTATATGGAGAGTTTAATAGTCAGCGTTTAACAGGCCTTCATGAAACAGCTTCTATAAACGACTTTAGCTTTGGAGTATCTGATAGAGGAGCTTCAATTAGAATACCAATTATGACTGTCGAAAATGGATGGAAAGGATGGCTAGAAGATAGAAGACCAGCATCTAACGGTGACCCTTATAAAATTGCTGCTAGAATTATAAAAACTGTTAAAAACGCATAAGCTTTACAGTTTACAGTAGAAATAAATAAGCTAGATACATTGAAAGTAATACTATTCCTTCTCTGAATCCTAGCTTATTTTTTGTGCCAAATTTTTGAAGTGGAAAAAGAATAAAAGCAAAAGCCATCATCCAAATTAAATCGGGATAAAAAATATTAACTTGATCTAAATTCAAATCCGCAAATAAGGAGGTGATTCCAAGAACTGCAAAAACATTAAATATATTAGAGCCAATAAGGTTACCAAAAGCAATACTGTTTTGTTTTTTAAATGCAGCAATTAAAGAAGTAGCTAACTCAGGAATACTTGTACCAATAGCAACTAAACTCAAAGAAATAATTCTATCGTTAATTTCAAATGACTTGGCGATATTTACGGCTGACTTTATAAAAAACTCTGCTCCAAAATATAAACCCAAACCTCCTATTACAATAAGAAAAGTTGATTTAGTTGTATTTAAATTAGGATCAAGCTCAACACTTTCTTGAGAATCAATAGATGATTTTTTGATAGAAAAAAATAAAAAAAATAAAAGAAAAATAATAAAAAGAGAACCAACGATCCAAGCTAATCCGTTAGTAAAAAACATCGCTAATACTAAAGATAAAGAAGCAAATAACATCATAGGATAATTATTTGTTAAACTCTCTCTACTTACTGAAATCGGGCTAACTATACAGGTTAATCCTAAAACTAATCCAATGTTTGCAATATTGGAGCCTATTACATTACCAAAAGAAATTTCAGGGTGAGAAGAGAGTGCAGACTCTAAGCTTACCAGAAGCTCAGGTGCAGAAGTAGCAAATGAAACTACTGTTACCCCAACTACTAATTTTGAAATATTAAATTTTAAAGCTAACCAAACGGAAGATTTAACAAGACATTCTCCGCCTATAAACAAAAAAACAAGGCCAAGAACTAAAAAAATATAATCCATTATTTAGTAATGTCTTTTTTTATCTGATCAACTTCCTTGTCAATAACCTCAGAACTAGACTTTATTTCTCTTTTAATTTCGTTTGAGGCATCTTTAAGTTCACGCATTCCTTTACCTAAACCTCTTGCAATTTCCGGTATCTTTTTAGAGCCAAAAAGCATAACCACAATGAGAACTAGAAAAAAAACTTCCGAACCACCAATAAAAAGAAATATAGCTGACATAATGCAAATATAAAGATTAATAACTTTCGAGCTCAAAAAAAAGACCTTTTACAAGGTCTTTTAAAATTTATAAGGAAAATTATAAATTACTTTTTATCAATTCCTTTTTTTAATGTATCAAGCATAATTGGAGAAGCAACAAACAAAGATGAGTAAGTACCAACTAAAACTCCAACCATTAGAGCAAACATAAATCCTCTTATAACTTCTCCTCCGAATAAGAAGATAATTAACAACACAAAAAATGTAGTTAAAGAAGTATTAATTGTTCTACTTAAAGTGCTATTAAGTGCATCGTTTACTAAAGTATTTATTTCTTTTTTCTTAAAAGTACCTAAATGTTCTCTAATTCTATCAAACACAACTACAGTGTCATTTAAAGAATATCCTATTATTGTTAGAATTGCTGCAATAAATGCTTGATCAATTTCCAATGAGAAAGGTAATATACCATAAAATACAGAAAATATAGACAATACAATTAGTACATCATGAAAAACTGCTGCAACTGCACCTAAACTAAATTGCCACTTTCTAAATCTGATAAGAATGTACAAGAAGATCACCAATAAAGAAAATATGATGGACCATAATGCAGCATCTTTGATATCATCCGCTATAGTTGGCCCAACTTTTTGAGAGCTCATTACCTCAAAACTTGAAAAAGCAGACAAACCTTCCATCAATTTATCATCAACTAACTTATCTGCATTAATATCAGTACTTTCAATGAGGTACTTAGTTGTAACTTTAACTTGGTTCAAGTCACCAAAAGTTTTTACCTCAGGAGCCATTTTCAAACCATCTTCGTCTACAAAGACTTCAGCCAAAGAACTTCTAACATCTTCATTATTTACATTATCATCAAAACGAACAACAAAAGTACGACCTCCTTTAAAATCAACACCATAGTTCAATCCTTTAGAAAACAAGGAACCAACACCTAATAAAATAATTAAAGATGAAATTACATAATAGATTTTTCTATTTCCTATAAAATTGATTGAAGTGTTTTTGAAAGCACCTCTTGTGACTTTATTATCAAATGAAGCAGTACCTTTTTTATCTAATCTCCAAATCAAAATAAGTCTAGTAATAAATATTGCTGAGAATAATGAGGTTAGAATACCAATTACTAAAGTAGTTGCAAATCCTTTTATAGGACCTGTTCCAAATGAGTATAATATTATACCTGTTAATAACGTAGTAACGTTAGCATCAATAATAGAACTGTAGGCTTGTTTGTAACCGTCTTCAACGGCTAACTTTATTCCTTTTCCGTTAAGAAGTTCTTCTCGGACTCTTTCGTAAATAAGTACATTAGCATCAACGGACATACCTATAGTTAAAACTATACCGGCTATACCAGGTAAAGTAAGTACTGCACCTATGGAGGACAATACTCCAAAAACAAAAAATAGGTTTGCTAATAATGCAACATTTGACACTAAACCAGCAAAGTTGTAGTAAAGTATCATATAAATAAGAACCAGAACAAGAGCAAAAAGGAAAGATCTGAAACCAGCATCAATTGCTTCTTTACCTAAAGATGGACCAACAATAGCCTCTTCAATAATCCTGGCAGGAGCAGGTAATTTACCAGATTTTAAAATATTTGCAAGGTCACTCGCCTCTTCTATTGTAAAGTCTCCTGTTATTTGAGAAGGTCCTGAAATTTCAGAATTTACAGTCGGATAAGAATAAACTAAGTCATCCAATACGATTGCTACACTTCTACCAATATTTTCAGCAGTAAGTCTTTTCCAAAGTCTTGCAC
>JBELHW010000072.1:0-7934 GCA_042091225.1 Cryomorphaceae bacterium
ATCTCTATATTCTCTCCATGCATGACCAGTTAAATAACCTCTTATTACCATTTCAACTTTAAATGGCTCGCACCTTTTACCTATTGTTACAGATGGGTCTGGGGTTGCTTCCATCCAATTTGGCACAATATCGCTTGTAACTTTCAAGAACTTTGCAGCAATTTGACTTAAAACTTGACCTTTATAAGGAATACCTTCTGGTAAAACATGATCAAAAGCAGAGATTCTATCGGTTGCTATCATTACCAATAAATCATTTTTTATTGTATAAACATCGCGTACTTTTCCTTTATAAAGATTGTCTTGATTAGGAAATTTATAATCGGTTTTAATAATTACGTTACTCATTGTTATTGTTTTGATTTAATTTGTATGCATTAATAATTTTTTTAACTAATTGGTGTCTAATTACGTCATTTTCATCAAGTTTAACAATACCAACCCCCTCAATATTTTTTAACAAACTTAAAACTTCGATTAGACCCGATGGCTGCCTTCTTGGAAGATCAACTTGTGTTTCGTCTCCTGTAATAATAAATTTAGAAGATTTACCCATCCGTGTTAAAAACATTTTCATTTGAGATTGAGTAGAGTTTTGGGCTTCATCAAGCAGAACAAAAGAATTATCTAAGGTTCTACCTCTCATAAATGCTAATGGGGCAATTTGAATAATGTTATTTTCAATATATTCTGCTAACTTTTCTGATGGAAGCATATCTCTCAAACCATCATACAGTGGTTGAAGATAAGGATCAAGTTTTTCTTTTAAATCTCCAGGAAGAAAACCTAGGTTTTCTCCTGCTTCAACCGCTGGCCTTGTTAAAACAATTCTTTTTACTTCTTTATTTTTAAGAGCTTTAACTGCAAGCGCTACTGCAGTGTATGTTTTACCAGTTCCTGCAGGACCAACTGCAAAAACTAAGTCATTTTTTTCAGAACTTGTTACCATTTTACGCTGGTTAAAAGTTCTAGCTTTTATAATTTTACCACTTACTCCATGTATTAAAACATCGTCATCTCCTTCAAGAATTGACTCGTCTTCGAGCATAATTCGTTCAATGTTACTGTTTGTTAGTCGTTGATATTTAGAAAAATGTTTTAAAATTAATTCGATTTTTATTTCAAACTGATTAATTATTTCTTCTTCTCCAAACACCTTTAACTCATCACCTCTTGAAATTATCTTAAGCTTTGGAAAAAATTTACTTATAAAATCTAATCGCTTATTATTTACACCATAAATATCTAAAGGATTTATAAAATCTAGCTTAAAAACTTTTTCGATCATATTATATGCTCAATGAAATTAAATTTGACAAAAAATTATACTTATTTTTGATACCACAAAATAACAACTTTTTAAAATATTTTTGGACTTATTTCCTCTAATATTATGTCAATAATAACATTAACAACTGATCTAGGTTATAAAGACCATTATGTTAGCTCCATTAAAGCTAGTATTATGCGTCAGCAATCTAATGTCAATATTGTTGATATTTCTCACGAAATCCCTCCATTCAACATAAGACACGCTGCTTTTGTATTAAGAAATGTTTATAAAGAATTTCCAAATAATACTATCCATATTATTGGTGTAGATGCCGAAACATCTTTAAATACTTCTCATTTGGCAGTATATGCAAACAACCAATATTTCATATGTGCCGACAATGGAGTTTTACCTCTTGTTTTAGATGTCAAACCAGATAAGATTGTAGAACTAAACTTACCTCAAGATAGTGATAATCAAAATTTTCCTACAAAAGATGTTTTTACAAAAGCAGCTTGTCATATTTATAGAGGAGGAACACTTGAACTGATTGGCAATGAAGTATCTGATTACTCAACTAAAAAAACAAATTTTCAACCTCTATTTGATAAAAATGTTATAAGAGGAAGTGTAGTACATATTGACAATTATGGAAATGCAATTACAAATATTTCGAGTAAGTTAATTACAGATATTTCTAAAGGAAGAAAATATAAAATTTTTGTAGGTAAAAGAAATATTTATGTCATCGAAAAAGTTTTTAAAAAATATAATGATGTACCATTGGGTGAAGCAACTGCAATTTTTGTTTGTGATAATTTATTATCAATTTCAATGAATCAAGGTTCTTCCTCAACTTTAATGGGGATATCACTAAATGATATAATAAGAATAGAGTTTTATGATTAAAAGAATTGTAAAAATGGAATTCGAATCAGATAAAATAAATGCTTTTATGGCTCTTATTGAGCTTAATAAAAATAAAATTGAAAATTCTGAAGGATGTATTTCTTTAGAAATACTTCAAGACATTAACAATGAAAATATTTTTTTTACTTATAGTTGTTGGCAAAGTGAAAAAGATTTGAATCATTACAGAGAATCTAATTTATTTAAGCAAGTTTGGTCAAAAACAAAAACATATTTTAGCAGTAAACCAAGCGCATGGAGTGTTAAAATTATTTAACTTTATTAATTATGTTTTCATTACTTAAAAAAGAAATATATACCTTCTTGTGTCAACCTAGCGGACTAATTATATTATTTAGTTATCTAGCTATTAATAGTATTATCCTTTGGCTTTTTCCTGGAGCCTATAACATTATAGAGTCCGAATATGCTCAGCTAGATGGCTTGTTTATTATCTCACCAATATTATTTATAATTTTTATACCTGCCTTAACCATGAGACTCTTTTCAGATGAGTTTAATGATGGCACAATTGAAACGCTTTTAACAAAACCATTAACTAATTTACAGATTATTATTTCTAAATATCTTTCTGGCATTATCTTAGTGGTTTTAGCAATTATCCCTACCCTTGTGTATTATTTTAGTATATATCAACTTTCTGAAATCACAGGAAACATTGATAAAGGTGGTATTTTAGGCTCTTATATAGGATTGTTTTTTCTAGCAAGCTCATTTGTTTCTATAGGAACATTTGCATCATCTTTGAGTAAAAACCAAATTATTACTCTTATTTTCTCAATATTAATTAGCGCATTTGTTTATCAGGGGTTTGACTTTTTAGCATCTTTGTTTACTAATGGGCAATTAAACTTATTTATAAAAAATTTAGGAATTAACTTTCATTATAATTCAATAAGTAAAGGGATAATTGACTCTAGAGATATTATTTACTTTATTAGTATAAATACTCTATTTATATTTTTAACAACTTTTAATATTAAAAATAATAAAGAAAAAGGGCATGAATAGATTGATTATTTACATTATCATTCTTGTTTTAATAAATGTAATTTCAAGTTTATTATATTTTCGGATAGATTTAACTGAAGAAAAAAAATATTCTATAAATGATGCAACAAAAGAAATATTAAATGAAATTGATGACATACTATATGTTAAGGTTTATTTAGACGGTGAATTTCCTGCAGGCTTTGTTCAATTACAGAACGCATCCATTAGTTTATTAGAAGAGTTTTCAAATCATTCGGATTTTGTTCAATTTGAATTTATAAATCCTAATGACAGAGATAAAACAAGTAAAAACAAATTATTTAAGCAACTTGTAGATCAGGGTCTAAAGCCTACAAATTTAGAAATTGTAACAAAAGAGGGAAACAATCAGAAAATAGTTTTTCCAGGAGCTATTATAAATTATAAAAACAAAAGCGTTTCTGTCAATTTTTTGCTAAATCAAATTGGAATTAAATCTGAGGTTTCGTTAAATAAATCGATAGAAAACTTAGAGTTTGAATTTTCAAAATCAATTTTTAAATTAGTTAAATCGAAAAATAAAAAAGTTGCTTTTGTTAATGGAAATAAACAGTTAGCGGAACCTTTTTTATCTGATATAAACAATTCTTTAGGAACAAATAATAATTCTTTATCCGAATTTTTTACTGTAGAATTTTTCAACCTAAAAGAATTTGAAATAGATGAAAATAATAACCCTAATTTAAGCAAACAATTAAGTAATATTCAACAATATGATGCTTTAATTATTGCAAAACCCATTACCCCATTTAACGAATTGGATAAATTTATTTTAGACCAATATATAATGAATAACGGTAAAATACTCTGGCTTATTGATGGTGTAGCTATGGACATGGATAGTTTAAAAACTTCAAGAGGGTATTCTACTGCCCTCCCACTTTCACTAAACTTAGACGATATGATGTTTAAATATGGTGTAAGAATAAATTCTGATCTTATTATGGATATGCAATCGGATCAAATTCCTATTGTTGTTGGTCAAAATGGCGATACTCCGCAAAGACAACTTTTTCCTTGGTTATACAACCCTTTATTTATTCCCAAAATAAAACATCCTATTGTTAAAAATATAGGTGCAATTAAATCTTCATTTGTAAGTACAATAGACACGGTTAAATCAAATGGAATAATCAAAACTCCTTTAATTTTATGCTCACCTTATTCTAAAGTAGTCAAATCTCCTCACAGAGTTAGTTTAAATATTTTAAATGATAATCCAAACATTAAAAACTTTAAGTCCAAAAATAAAATATCAGCTATTTTATTAGAAGGAAAATTTTCTTCTGTTTTTCAAAACAGGCTATCTCCTATATCTAATATTAATTTTATTAGCTCAAGTGATGAAAACAAAATGATTATTGTGAGTGACGGAGATATAATTAAAAATCATGTAAATTCTAATGGCCTATCCTACCCTTTAGGCTACAATCATTTTAGCAAAACTCAATACAATGGCAACAAAGACTTCATCATTAACAGCATGAATTATTTACTAGGAAATGAAGACTTAATAAGCATTAACTCTAAGCAATATACTATCAGACTACTCGATAGAAATAAAATTATAGATGATAAGTTAAAATGGCAATTGATTAATTTTTTACTTCCTTTAAGTATCATTACTATTTTATACTTTAGTTTAACAATTATAAGAAAAAAGAAATATCGATGAAAAAATCATATCTGTTACTAATTGTTTTAGCTGTTATTACTTTAATTTTACTTTTAAGCGAAAAGAATGGAAATCTTAAGCAAGAATTAAGAGACTTTGCTGAAAAAGACACTTCATCTATTTCAAAAATTTTTCTTGCTGATAAATTAGGTAATGAAATAATTCTAAATCGCACATCTAATGGTTGGTTAGTTAATGATAAATTTCCTGTAAGAAAAGATGCTATAAAAACTTTATTAGGTACAGTTAAAAATATTGAAGTTAATTACCCTGTAAGCAACGCAATGCATAATAACGTAGTTAAAAACCTAGCTACTAAATCTGTTAAAATTGAAATTTTCACTACTAATGAAAACGTGCCTCACAAAACGTATTATATAGGATCTCCTGCTCCGAATATGATTGGAAGTTTTATGTTATTAGAAAATTCATCAAAACCATTCGTTATGTATATTCCTGGTTTTAATGGATTTTTGGCTCCACGATACAATATAGATGGCACAAAAATAAGCCTAGACTTGTGGAGAGACAGAAGTTTCATAAAAATCAATCCAAATGAAATAAATTATGTTGAAGTTATTAACCATGACGACAACTCAAAAAGTTATAAGATTACTAAAGAAAATCAAGGCTATACATTGTATCACAACAAATCAAAAAAACGTGTTTCTAAGGACTTTTCTGAGAAATATTTTAATCTTTTTAGAAAAGTAAATTGTGAAGGTTTTATGAACAATTATTCTAAAAAAGATTCTATAATCACAAGTAATCCATTTCATACAATTAAAATAAAAACAAAGGAATTAGATGAAATTAAATTTAATACTTTTCACAAATCTCCTAAAAGAGCTGAATACTTAGATTTAAATGGTAAGCCATTAAAATATGATCAAGATAGGTTTTATGCTTATTTCAAGGAAGACTTGCTATTAATTCAATTTTACACCTTTAATCAATTGTTATTAAATCCGGAACGTATTCCTGTTGAAAAGTAATTGAAAAAATAAACATAAATGCTAGAGTTAAAAAATTATATTTGTTTCTATATTTAATAAATTAAATTAATTCTATCAATGAAATTCATAGTATCAAGTTCACAATTATTAAAACAATTACTATCTATAAGTGGTGTTTTGAATTCGAGCAATACATTACCAATTTTAGATAATTTTTTATTTGAAATATCAGAAAATGAATTAACTGTCTCTGCATCAGATTTAGAAACAACAATGAAAACAAAAGTTGCTGACTCTAATGCGGATACGGATGGTAAAGTTGCTATACCAGCTAAATTACTGATTGACACACTCAAAACATTTTCAGATCAACCTTTAACGTTTTTAATTGATGAAAATAATTTTGGCGTAGAAATAGGTTCAGAAAACGGAAAATATAAACTCGCAGGTCAAAATGGTGAAGAATTTCCAAAAACACCAAAAATGGAATCTTCTTCAACAACCATTATTAAATCTGAATTACTTTCTGATGCAATTAACAATTCTATTTTTGCTACAGGAAATGATGAATTAAGACCTATAATGTCTGGTGTTTTTTGTGAATTATCACAAGAGGGGTTTACATTTGTTGCTACAGACGCTCACAAACTCGTGAAATACAACAGAAGCGATGCAAGTGCTGATGAAACTACTTCTTTTATTCTACCTAAAAAACCACTTACTTTATTAAAAAATAATTTGAATTCCGATTCAGATGTTAAAATAGAATATAATTCTACCAACGCTTATTTTGTATTTGATGATATAGAGTTAATTTGTAGATTAATTGATGGTAAATACCCAAATTATGAAGCTGTAATCCCTAAAGACAATCCTAATGTAATGACAATAGATAGGTTATCTTTTTACAATTCTCTAAGAAGAGTTGCTATTTTCGCAAACAAGTCTACTCATCAGGTAAGGCTTAAGATTGCAGGAACAGAATTAAGTATTTCTTCTGAAGATATTGATTTTTCTAACGAAGCTCACGAAAGAATTAGCTGCCAATATACTGGAGAAAATATTGAAATCGGATTTAACTCGAAATTTTTAATTGAGATGGTTAACAATCTCGATTCTGAACAAATTAATCTTGAATTAAGTGCACCAAATCGTGCTGGAATTTTAATTCCTCAAGACAATACAAAAAACGGTGAAAACATTTTAATGTTAGTCATGCCAGTAATGCTTAACCAATAATTCTTTTTTTAAGTATATTCGCAACATAAATTATACCTATTATGAAAATCATTCTAATAATTGCAATATCAGTTCTAAGTTTAAATTCATTTGCCCAGCAAGAAAAAGGTAACTGGTATTTAGGCGCATCTAGTTCATCATTAGGATTCACCTCCTCTAACGGTTCTGAAAACACAATAGACGCTACTTTTACCGGTTTTAATGATACACTAGTTTCTGCAACTGATTCACTGAATTTAGGTTTTTTATTCCCATATACTTATCAATTAATCGAAGATAAAGCAACCGATGTTGATTTTAGCTTTAGAACCGGTTATTTTATTGATGATAATTTTCAAGCAGGTTTAGCATTCGGATATGTATCATCCAATACTAGTTTCCGAACAGGAAGTGACTCTAAAATTGCTAATGCAGATTTAGCTGATAGCTTAATGGGAGTTTGGTTTAACGGCTTACCTGATGTAGAATCTCAAGGTGCAACATATGCAAATCATTATTACGAACTTTATAATTTAATAGCTGCTTCAGTTAATACAAACCTTACCACATCTACAACGATGTTAAATATTACTCCTTTTTTAAGATATTACCATACTTTAAAAAATGGAAACTTATTATTTTTAGACGGATCTTATCAAATAGGAATGGGAAGTGAGGAAATTAAAGAAGCTGTTAGTAATACTACATCAACAACTGATATTACATTGTCAAAAATAAATGTTGGTCTAGGTTATTCTATGAGCCTTTCTGATCATTTCTTTATTGAACCACAGTTTAATTACTTTATGGCTGATTATAAATCTGAACTAGTAGAATCAACAACTCATCC
>JBELHW010000012.1:0-42182 GCA_042091225.1 Cryomorphaceae bacterium
GAAACAATATCACTTAAACAAGAGCTTAACAGTTTTTTTGGATTCAAAGAGTTCAAAGGACAACAAGAAAAAATAATTCAAAATACTCTTGATAAAAAAGATTCTTTTGTGGTAATGCCTACTGGAGGAGGAAAGTCTATGTGTTATCAGTTACCAGCTCTGATGATGGACGGATGTGCAATAGTTATTTCACCTCTTATTGCTCTTATGAAAAATCAGGTTGATGCAATTAGAGGATTCAATGAAAACGATAGTATTGCTCATGTTCTAAATTCTTCCCTTTCTAAAAGAGATGTTTTAAAAGTTAAAGAAGATGTAATTGCTGGTAAAACAAAATTACTTTATCTAGCTCCTGAATCATTAACTAAAGAAGAGAATATTGAATTTCTTAAAAATCGAATAATCTCCTTTTATGCTATTGACGAAGCCCATTGTATTTCTGAATGGGGGCATGATTTTAGACCAGAATATAGAAATATTAGAAAGATTGTTGAGAATATCGGACGTGCACCAATTATAGCGCTTACTGCAACAGCAACAACTAAGGTTAGAGAAGATATTCAAAAAAACCTAGGAATAAGCGATTGTCCAATATTTTTAGACTCTTTCAATAGACCAAACTTATATTATGACATTCGACCAAAAGTTGATGTCGAAAAGGAAATAATTAAATATATAAAGCAAAACACCGGAAAATCAGGAATTGTTTATTGTTTAAGTAGAAAGAAGGTAGAGGATATTGCCGAAACTTTACAAGTAAACGGGATAAATGCTTTACCATATCATGCAGGATTAGAAGCAAAAACCAGAATAAAACATCAAGATGCATTTCTAATGGAAGAAGCTGATGTAATTGTAGCAACAATAGCATTTGGAATGGGCATTGACAAGCCCGATATTAGATTTGTAATTCATCATGATATTCCTAAAAGTTTAGAAAGCTATTACCAAGAAACAGGAAGAGCTGGAAGAGATGGAGGCGAAGGAAATTGCGTTACTTTTTATAGCTATAAAGACATTGAAAAACTTGAAAAGTTTTTACAAGGAAAACCTGTTGCAGAGCAAGAAATTGGAAGACAATTAATTCTAGAGACTATTTCATTTGCAGAAACCTCTATGTGCAGAAGAAAATATATCCTTCATTATTTTGGAGAAACTTTTGACAATAATGAGTGCAGTGAAATGTGTGATAATTGTAAATTCCCAAAACCAAATTTTGAAGGTAAAAAATATGTCAAGCAAGTAATCGATACAATTAATCTTTTCAATGAGAAATTAAAGGCTAAAGAAATCGTTAAAATTATAGTTGGAGAAAGTAACACCTTTACAAAACAACATAAGGCAGAAACTCTTGATATTTTTGGAATAGGAAAAGAAAAAAGCAAACAATTTTGGCATGCTATTATCCGACAGTCACTTGTGAAAGGTTTGGTTTATAAAGAAATTGAAACTTACGGGATTTTAAAAATAGACAATAAAGGACATGAGTTCTCTGAAAATCCTTATGATATTTTGCTTACTGAAGATCATGACTATGATGAAATTAATGCTAAAAACGCAAGCATAAGCAATCAAAAGGGATCTGCTGCCGATAAAGTTTTATTTGAAATACTAAAATCAACTAGAAAAGATCATGCTAAAGAAATAAGTCTTCCTCCAAATATTATATTTTCTGAAGCTTCGTTAATTGATATGGCAAATCAATACCCTATTAACTTAGAAGAACTGAGTCAAATTCATGGAGTGGGCTCAGGAAAAGCGAAAAAATACGGCATACGTTATGTGGAAGAAATAAAAGAATATGTAGATTCTAATGAGATTGAAAGGCCAAATGACATGGTTGTTAAAACCATTGTTAAGCAATCGAGCAATAAAGTTTTTATTATTCAAAGTATTGACAGAAAACTGTCTATTGAAGATATCGCTTCTGCTAAAGGATTAAAAGTAGATGAATTAATTATTCAAATTGAAACTATTGTAACTTCTGGAACAAAAGTTAACCTGAACTATTACATAGATGAAATTCTGGATGAATACCAACAAGAAGAACTAGACGATTTTTTTAGAAATTCTGAAGAAGCAACATTTGATGAAGCTAGATCAGAGTTTGAAGAAGATGAATATAATGATGAGGAGCTAAAATTATATCGCATTAAATTTATTTCCGACGTAGCAAACTAAGCGTCAAAGTGGCCATTAGCTCAACACTAGTGAGTAAGGATGTTTCTTCTACATCAAATTTAGAATTATGTAACTTTCTTTGAGGCTCTCCTTCAAAGCCAACTCCAATTCTATAAAAGCATGCAGGAACATGGTGAGAATAAAAAGCAAAATCTTCAGCCGTCATTCTTTTAGGAATATCTATCACCGCATCAGCACCTAAAATTTGCTTCGCTTCTTTAATACAAAAAAGAGACAGATTATTATCATTATTCAAAAATGGGTATCCTACTCTAATTTCTAATTCACAATTACCTCCGTTCTCTTTAGCGACATCCATACAAATTTTACGTATTTCTTCATGGGCTTCACTTCTCCATTTTTCATCCATCGCTCTAAAAGTCCCTTTTATTTTAACTATTTCAGGAACAATATTTCCTAAAGAACCACCATTGATTGCGCCTAAAGATAATATTGTATTTTCTTCAGAATCAAATCTTTCATATAAAGCTGTAATAATCTTAGCCCCAATTTTTAAGGGATTTATATTATTATCTGGAATTGCAGCATGGCCGCCAATCCCTATTACGTCAATATATAGCTCATCAGCCGAAGCCATAAAAAGGCCTTCTTTAATTCCTACCGTTCCAGAAAGAAGCTCTGGTGATACATGCTGACCCAAGATTAAGTCTACATCAGGATTTTTCAAAACACCTTCTTTAATCATTAAAGAAGCTCCCCCAGGAAGCATCTCTTCTCCAGGCTGAAAAATTAGCTTTACTATACCAGACCAATGTTCTTTTGTTTCATTTAAAACTTTAGCAACACCCAACAATGAGGCCGTATGATAATCGTGCCCACAAGCATGCATAACACCATCATTTAAAGATCGATATTCCACATTATTAGCTTCCTGGATAGGCAATGCATCTAAATCTGCTCTAAGAGCAATGCATTTCCCTGTAGGTTTATCACCTTCAATAATAGCAACTATACCTGTTTTAACAAAAGCTGTTTTGAAGCTTATTCCATATTCGCTTAACTTTTTTTGAATAAATGCTGATGTATTAAATTCAACAAAAGAGAGCTCTGGATTCTTGTGTAAGTATCTTCTAATAGAAACAACTTCATCATGATATAATGTAGTTAAATCTTTTATTTTATTATATACTTTCATTTACTTAACACTAACTTTAAACCTCCTATTAACATAATAAAACCAAAAATCTTTTTTAATGTGGTAGAATCTAAATTTACTGCCCATTTGGAACTAAAATATCCTCCTAAAATAAATGCCGCCGCTACTATCATAGCATATTTCCATTCTACAAAACCTGCTTTATGGTAATTCCATGCTGCAAGTATTCCTATAGGCGGCAACATTATTGCTAAGCTTGTTCCTTGTGCCGAGTGCTGACTCAAACCTAATAAAACTAGAAGAGGAATAATTATTAATCCACCGCCAACACCAACAAAACCACTTAATATACCGGCACAAATACCAATCAGAATTAAAATTAAAATTGTAGATATCTCCATTTTTTTAGAATATTAAACAAAAATAGACATTTCAATCTTATCTTTGTAAAATGATACAAATACAAAGCTTTACCTTTAATGGATTTCAAGAAAACACTTATATTTTATTTGATAAAACAAAAGAGTGTATCATTATTGATCCGGGTTGTTACGAAAAAGAAGAACAAAATATTTTAACTCAGTTTATTGAAGATAATGAACTCAAGCCAGTGAAACTGATTAATACTCATTGTCATATAGATCACGTTTTAGGAAATAAATTCGTGGCTGACAAATGGAATCTCAATCTTTATATTCATAGAAAGGATTTGCCAACTTTAAACAATGTTGTAGAATATTGTAATGTGTATGGGTTTCATAAGTATGAAAAGAGTCCAGATCCGACTTACTTTTTAAATCATAATGATAAACTTAGTTTTGGAGAAAGTAGTTTAGATATTTATTTTACTCCAGGGCATGCCCCAGGACATATAGTTTTACATAATGAAGCTCAAAAATTTGTAATTGGAGGAGACGTTTTGTTTAAAATGAGTATTGGTCGTACAGATTTACCAGGAGGTGATTATGAAACGCTTATAAATAGCATTAAAGAAAACTTATTAAGATTGGATGATCAGACCATTGTTTATTGCGGACACGGTGAAGCAACAAAAATTGGTTTTGAAAAAATAAACAATCCTTTTTTAAAATAGAGTTACTCCTTTTTCTTTTCATAATCTAAAACTAATAGATAATAAGAAAAAACACCAAGAGCATACAATACTGCCGTTATATAAAAAATGTAGGCATAAGGCAAATCCATCGACTTTAAATATCTAAAAATTTGAGAGCTGAAATACCAACTACCACTCCATACTGCTGCTGTTACTGCACTCAAAATTTCTTGGTTTTGTTTACCCACATAATTCATTGTTAGTTCTGAGGTCATTGGGGCTGCCATATTCATTAGAGGTGTTCTCATCCAAAAGCAAAATAAGGCTAATGGAAGAGCCCACCAATGATCGGCATAAAATTCGGTAGTTGCTAAAGCTACTAGTGCTAAAACAGCAAGAGATTGAGTTATTGTAATTCCCTTTTTAAAGCCTAGCCGGTTTTTAACCTTTGGAACAAGAAGAGCCAAAATCGCAACTAAAATACTTGCAATAGTACCTACAACAGCAAATTGAGAAGAGTCTAACCCATAAATATGAAAGAAAAATAAATTTATAAATGGAATGGTAAGCCCTGCCCCAATTGCTATTATAAAGGTTGGGATTAATGCCTTTAAAAGAACACTCCAATTGTAAGAGCTAAGTTGGATGCCAACATTATCCTTTTTAACAATTATTTTATCTACTTTGAGTTGACTTAAAAAGTAAATGCCTACATAACTAATTAAAGCAATTAGAATAAGTATTTTTCCTTCATCTATGTCTATTACAATTTGACTAATCGAATATATTAGAATTCCACTAATAATAGTGCCAAAACTATGTGTCGCATAATTTAGGGAGATAGCATGAGACTGGTTTTTAACAGAAGTATTACGCATTACAAAAGGCAAACTACTTACCTGAAAACTAGTAAAAACAACTCCCCAAAGAACAAATAAGAAAGGTAAAATAGTAAACCATTTTAACTTAATAGATATTATCATAATAATAGCAATAGTAGGAACACCTATACTGCCAATTAAAAAAAACGGTTTTAACTTCTTACCTTTTATATAAAAGCCTAAAGGAAATGCTAGGACCATAACCGCTAAAAAGCGATAAGAAATAAAATTTGCTATTTCTGGATCAGAAAATCCGTTTTTTACCAGAAAAATATTTAAAATAAGAAAAAAAGCAGAACCAACTAATTGAACAAAGAACTCCGCTTTAATCATCATTAAAACGTGAGATTCAATACTAGAATATTGTTTTAAAATATTCCTCAATCTAGTAAATTCAGCATCATTTCTTCCACTTCAATAGAATCCCATTTTGATTCAATATTTGGGACATTCATTATTTTTTTCATTAACTCTTCTTGTTTCAAGCCTATTTGCCATGCCTCAGAGTAACGAATGTTACTAAAAGATACCATAGAGTATAATGGAAGCCATTTTTCTGGATGTTTTTTTGAAAAATATAATTCAATTTTTTTCTGAAGTAAAAAGCTTCTATCAGCAGTCTTATCTCGCATAACTATAAAATTATGCATTGATAAATCTTGCAAGCCATCACCGTCAGGTTTTCTAATTCTGGAATACTCATTAAAACATGTTAACCAATCATCTCCATGTTTTTCCATTAATTGATCTAAAACAAAACAACCTTCAAAACCTGCATTCATTCCTTGTCCGTAAAAAGGAACAGTAGCATGAGCAGCATCGCCAATCAACAATACTTTGTCGGAAACAGTCCAAGGATCACATCGCATAATGCTTAAAGATGCAGTTTTATTATTTTTATAATCGTGTAATATGTCTGGAATTAAATCAAGAGTATCACTAAAGACATCCTTAAAGAAATTCAAAATTTGATCATCAGTCTTTAAATTATTAAAAGAATACTTTCCATCATAAGGGAAAAATAGTGTGCAGGTAAAAGAACCATCCATATTTGGAAGAGCTATTAACATAAAGTTTCCTCTTGGCCATATATGAAGAGCATTTTTTTCTAACTTATAACTACCATCTTCATTAGCTGGAATAGTTAACTCTTTGTATCCATGTTCAATGAAATTTTGAGAGTATTGAAATCTGTCTTGGCGCATCATTTTTGAACGAATTGCAGAATAGGTCCCGTCAGCACCAATTATGCGATCTGCTTTTACTTCAAATTCTTGCCCCTCTTTATTTTCAAAAATAGCTGTTGCTGTTTTTAAATCTACATCAACACATTTATGATCAAATTTTATTGACACATTTTTTTGTTGATCCGCTAAGGTTAGTAAAAGTAAATTTAAATCTCCTCTGGAAACAGAATAAATTGCCTCTCCATCCTGACCATATTGTTGATCAGTTAAAGTACCATCAACATCGTGCATAACTCTTTTATACATTGGGATAGCCATCTTCTCAACCTCTTTATCAACTCCAATAGCTTTCAATGCATTCCATCCTCTAACAGAGAGTGCTAAATTAATAGACCTACCTGCTAATAATTTGGCATTTCGCATGTCGGATCTTCTTTCAAAAACCTCTACCTCATGACCTCTTTTTGCTAAATAAATAGCCTCTAAAGACCCTACTAAACCTGCTCCTGCAATAGTAATTTTATTACTCATTTTTTTAAAAAGTTTATTATTGTCTGACCTAATTGAAAAATATCAGTAAAAGAATTATACAATGGTATTGCAGCTAAACGAATAACGTTGGGTTCTCTCCAATCTGCAACCACACCATTTTGACTTAAGTAATCAAACATTTCTTTACCTTGACCATGAGCTAAAATAGATAATTGACATCCTCTTGAGTCTGGCTGTTTGGGTGTAATTATTTCAAAATTACAATTAGGAAATCTATTAGAAATATCATTAAACATAAACTCCATAAAAGAAGTTAATTTCTTGCTTTTTTCAATAAGTTTATCCATTCCTACTTCATCAAATATATCCATACTAGCCTTACAGCTTGCCATTATAAAAACAGGGGCATTACTTAATTGCCATCCTTGAGCGCCTTCCATTGCAACAAACTCTTTTTCCATTAAAAACCTTCTAGATTCGTCGTGGCCCCACCATCCTGCAAATCTAGGTAAGTTAGAGTCTGCTCCGTGTTTAGAATGAATAAATACTCCCGAAACACTTCCAGGGCCGGAATTTAAATATTTATAAGTACACCAACATGCAAAATCTACATTCCATTCATGTAAGTTGAGTTTAACATTTCCTACTCCATGAGCTAAATCAAAACCAGCTAATGCTCCAACTGAATGAGCTTTTTTAGTAATTTCTTTTAAATTAAAAACTTGTCCAGAATAGTAATTTACTCCACCCCAAAAGACTAGAGCCAATTCGTCACCAACCTCATCTATTTTTGACAATATATCTTCTTGTCTTATTATATGCTCCCCCTCCCTAGGACCAACTTCAACAATCGCATCATCTGGAGATAACCCATGAAATTTGACCTGACTTTCGAGCATATATTGATCCGATGGAAATGCTTTAGCTTCACAAATAATTTTACACCGTTTCGGGCTAGGACGATAAAATGAAACCATCATTAAATGAAGGTTTACACTTAGTCCATTCATCGCAACAACCTCATCTAATTCTGCTCCAACTAAATTCGCGAATGGAGCAGATAAAATTTTATGATACGATACCCATGGATTTTTTGCATTAAAATGACCTTCAACTCCATACTTAGCCCAATCATCTAACTCTTGTTGAATGTATTCTTGAGTTGTTTTAGGCTGAAGACCTAAAGAATTTCCAGTGAAATAAAGTGCCTCCTTATTATTAATTTCAGGTATATGAAAACGACTCCTGTAATCAGATAATACGTCATTATCATCTAACTCTTTTGCAAATTCTATTGTATTGTTCATCGAATAAAAATGTGGGTCAAAGATACAAAAGCAAATTTGTACTATAATGCATTAAGGAATCAAAAAATAAGATACTAAAAGTAATAATGACAAACCTTCTACCAAAAATGAATAATAAGTATCCTTGTTTGATGTTTCAGAATACTTAATAAGAATTAAAGCTATTACACATGTGAAAAGATGTGAAAGAAAAAATGAATAATTAAGATTTAAAAAATAAAATTGAAAAGCAACTGAAAATATGCTTAGAAGAACAAAACAATAAGCAATAAGTTTCGAACCGGCAACACCAAATAAAATTGGTATAGTTTTTATTCGTTTATCATCATATTTTAAGTCTCTTATATCAAAGGGAATAGTAATAGCCAATACAAAACAAAATCGATCTATTATAATAGGAATCAATTTATGCCATAATAATTTATCGTCTTCGTTGGCAACCAGTATTGTTGTAACAAAAGTCCAAACTATTGCGATTAGAAAAATTTTCAAAAATGGCGTTTCTCTTAACGAAATTTTAAATTTGGAATTGTAATAAAACTTGAATGGATATAAAAAAGAAATAGCAAACATAGGAAGCAATAAAATTAAAGTTGTAAGATTCAATTCAAATGCTAATAGAAGGCATGCTATCAAAGAAAAAAAAACAAAAAAAACACTTAGTTTGAAGTTAGATTTAAACCAAACAGCGTTATTTAAAGCATACTCTTTATAAATTATCCTTACTAATCGTTGAAAATGATAGGTAAATAGCGTACTAAAAAAAATAAAAAGTAATAAACTAAAATGAATGTTAAGTTCTAAAATAAGTGTCGTTCTTATCGAGAGAGCAACTACACACAAGGAAACAAAAAGATTGGAATCTAACAAAAAAGAAAGATGTGTTTTTTTAAAACTCATTATTATCAAAAATATAAAAAAGAATACCCTTTTTTAAGCTCTCATTTTTTTATTTTTGTACCCTAATTATCAACGACATGAACACATTTGCAGAAAGACACATTGGCCCAAGGCCAAAAGATGTTAATTTAATGTTAGAAAAAATTGGAATTGATAGCCTTGAAGAGCTAGTAAGTCAAACAATTCCTGAAAACATTCGTCTTAACTCCCCTATGCAACTTTCACAAGCTCTAAACGAGTCAGAATTACTTGACCACATGAAGAATTTGGGTAGAAAAAATAAAAATTATCGTTCATATATTGGAATGGGGTACTACAATACTATTTTGCCTGGAGTAATTCAAAGAAACGTGCTAGAGAATCCCGGATGGTATACAGCCTATACACCTTACCAAGCTGAAATTGCTCAAGGTAGGCTAGAGGCTTTGTTAAATTACCAAACAATGGTTACAGACCTTACAGGCATGGAAATCACAAACGCCTCATTGCTAGACGAAGGAACTGCTGCTGCCGAAGCAATGATTATGCTTTACAATACTAGACCTAGGTCAAAAAAGAAATCAAATGCAAATGTTTTCTTAGTTTCTAAAGATTGTTTTCCTCAAACTATTGACATACTCAAAACAAGATCGCAACCTATTGGTATTGAACTAAAAATAGTAAATCCAAATGATTTTGATTTGCAAGAAAATGTTTTCGGCATATTACTTCAATACCCTAACAAAAATGGCCAAATCAATAATTATGCCTCAATAACAAATCAAGCAAATGAAAATGAAATTGGAGTTGCTGTTGCTGCTGACTTATTAAGCTTAGCACTTTTAACTCCTCCAGGAGAATGGGGGGCTGATGTTGTTGTCGGAACAACCCAAAGATTTGGAATTCCTCTTGGATATGGAGGGCCTCATGCCGCTTACTTCTCTACAAAAGAAAAATTTAAAAGAAATCTTCCTGGAAGAATTATTGGAGTTACTGTAGATGTTAACGGTAAAAGAGCTCTAAGAATGGCTCTTCAAACTAGAGAACAACATATTAAAAGAGAAAAAGCAACTTCTAACATATGTACTGCCCAAGTTTTGCTAGCAGTAATGGCAGGAATGTATGGAGTATATCATGGTCCTGAAAGACTTAAATACATAGCCTCTCAAATACATATAAATACTACAACTCTAAAAAATGGATTAGAAAATCTAGGATTTAAACAACTTAACACTAATTTTTTCGATACTATATTATTAAATATTGGTGATGTGTCAATGGATACAATTAGAGTTTTCGCGGAAGACGCAAAAATGAATTTCAATTATATAGATGAAAAACATTTATCTATTTCTACAGATGAAAAAGATAGCACAAAAACTATCAATGATATTATATCTGTTTTCGCTAAGAGCATTAACAAAATGGACAGGTCTGATATTATCAAATCTGAAGACAAATTCTGTATTGACAATTCATTTTTAAGAACTAGTTCATACATGAGTCACCCTGTTTTTAACACTTATCATAGTGAAACAGAAATGATGCGATACATTAAAAGATTGGAAAATAAAGATTTAGCATTAAATCATTCTATGATTCCTTTAGGCTCATGTACTATGAAACTAAATGCTGCTTCTCAGCTTTTTCCTTTAAGTTGGGTTGAGTTTAGTAACATTCATCCGTTTGCTCCTATCAATCAAGCTAGAGGATATCAAATAATGTTTCACGAATTAGAAGAAGCGTTGTGTGAAATTACAGGATTTGACGGAATGTCTTTACAACCAAACTCTGGAGCGCAAGGAGAATATGCTGGACTTATGGTTATTAGAGCTTATCATTTGTCAAGAGGAGATTCACACCGAAATATTTGCCTAATCCCGGCATCTGCCCATGGAACAAACCCGGCATCTGCAACTATGGCGGGAATGAAAGTGGTCGTTACAAAATGTGACGAACAAGGAAATATTGACTTTCAAGATTTGAAAGAAAAAACAGAACTACATAGCCAAAATTTAGCTGCCCTAATGATAACATATCCTTCTACACATGGTGTTTTTGAAGAAGCAGTTATTGATATCACAAATCTTATTCACCAACATGGAGGACAAGTTTATATGGATGGTGCCAATATGAATGCTCAAGTAGGGCTTACTAGTCCGGGTTTAATTGGTGCTGATGTTTGTCATTTAAATCTTCACAAAACATTTGCCATTCCTCATGGTGGCGGTGGCCCAGGCATGGGGCCTATTGGGGTTGTAGAGCATCTTAAACCATTTTTACCATCTAATCCATTAATTAGTAGTGGAGGAGATCAAGCTATTTCTTCTATTTCAGCTGCTCCTTGGGGCTCCTCATTAGTATTATGTATCTCTTATGCATATATAAAAATGCTGGGCGAAAAAGGATTAACTGATTCGACAAGACTTGCTATCTTAAATGCCAACTATATTAAGGAAGAATTAACTAAAGACTACGATATTCTTTATACCAACACGAAAGGGAGAGTTGCTCACGAAATGATTCTTGATTGTCGACCATTTAAAGCATTAGGAATAGAAGTTACCGATATTGCAAAACGACTAATGGACTATGGATACCATGCTCCTACCGTATCGTTTCCAGTTGCCGGAACTATGATGGTAGAACCAACTGAAAGCGAAAGTATTGAAGAACTTGACCGATTTATTTCTGCAATGAAATCAATACGAAGTGAAATAAATGATATTGCTGAAGGCACTCTAGATTATGAGAATAACCCAGTAAAAAATTCTCCTCACACACTCGAACAAATTTCTAATGATATTTGGGATAGACCATATTCTAGAAAATATGCTGCCTTTCCATTAAGCTTTGTTAATGACAATAAATTTTGGCCTACAGTTTCAAGAGTTGATGATGCTTATGGAGATAGAAATTTAGTGTGTTCCTGTGAACCAATAGAAAATTATATATAGCAACACTAATTATCAACTAACTTTAGGAAATAAATAGTAAAATTTTTATATTCGTTGCCGATATATCTAACCCTTTATAAAAAAATATGATGAGAAATCTATATTCTATATTATGTGCACTCCTTATTTCAGGTAGCATTTTTGCTCAAGGAGTTGCTACAACTAATTTCAAACCTGCTCAAAAAAATATTAATGACGCCAAGTTAGCAAAGTCAAATGTAACAAATAACATTACGTTAAGACAATTTGTTGACTGTGCAACTGAAGGTGCTTTTTACTGCGAAGATTTTGAAACAGCAGTTGCTCCAGCATTACCTTCAGATATGACAACAGTCTCTACTGAAGCAAATTATTATGTTCCTGCTCCAGGATCAACAACTGTTCAAGCAGGTGCCGGAGTACAAGTATCTGGTTTTTATACTGGAAATGGAGAAGACGCTAATGTAGGTGGCTTTTACCCTACTGGAGAACACACTCAGTTTGCAATGACAAATGATGATGCTTGCTTACCAGCAAACTCACCTCCTAATGCTGACAACAACTGTGATTTATCTTTAGAAAGATTAGTTCTTCCTGAACTAGATTTCACTGGTCAGGCTGGAATGTGGATTCTATTCGAATATTATCATGATGGTAATTATGGTGGTGGTGATGCTAATGTAGATATTAGCTTAGATGGTGGTACTACATGGACAGATATTAGCGGACCTCTTGCAATTGCTGAAGCATGGCAAACAGCTGCTTATGACCTAAGTTCTTATGAAGACTCAACTAGCGTTTCAATTAGAATTAAATGGTCAGATGGCACTTCTTGGGCATCAGGTTTTGCAGTAGATGATATTGTTGTAAATCCTCTTCCAGCATATGCAATGAACATGATAGATAAAGAACAAGCTTTCCCAAGTGCATACTTTGGAAGAACAACTTACAACGATGTACCTTTAACTCAGGCTTCAGCAACAGCTTATAACTTCATTGGATTCCTTAAAAATCTTGGTCTAAATTCACTTGATAGCGCTAGGATTAATGCTAGTATAACAAGTGAAGGATTCTCAACTACCTCTTACGCTACAAATACAATTTCTCTTGCACAAGATACTTTCTTTTGTAACGATGTATTTACGCCAACAGCACAAGGTACATATACTGCAGACATCTTTGGATCAAGTGACAATAATTTAGTTACTGCTACAGAAAGTGTTTCATTTAATGTTACTGAATATGACTATTCAAGAGACATTGCTGGAACAGAAAATGTTTATGACGGAGGATCGTTTGTAAACGATAATGGATCTGAACAAAGAGGTAACATTTTTGATATTTATGCAGATGCTGAATTATACGCTATTAAAGTTAGGATTCATCCTGCAACGTCACCAAATTGTATGGCTAAAGCAGTTTTAAATTCTATTGACATCACTACGGGCGATGTATCTTTTTTAACTGAAACATCATTGAAAAATGTTGGTTCTTCTACAGATGATTGGTCTAATTTTAAATTTGATAGTCCAATACCATTAACAGCCGGAGAAGTTGTACTTGCAACTATTTATGCTGAGTTTGATGGAATAGACACTTTAGTTATTGCAAATAATGGTCAAAGTGCACCTGGAGAAACATTACTTCAAGATATTGATGGTGTTCAAACAGGAGGTACTGCAGGAGACTGGTATTATACCACTGCAACATCTATGGTTAGATTAAACTTTGACCCTAATGTGGTAGGATTGGTTTCTGTAAACGAATTTGAAAAAGGAAATTACAGCATTTATCCAAATCCAAACAATGGAACATTTACTCTTTCAATTAACAATACTGAGAGTAATAACCTAACTGTAAACATTCAAAATGTGTTAGGACAATCTGTTTATACTGAATCATTAAATAATGTAAGTAAGATAAACAAGCAAATTAATTTATCTAATATTGATAGTGGTATTTACACTGTAACGATTACTAGCAAAGATGGATTATCATCAACTGAGAAAATTATTATTAAATAATATTTCTTAACCTTAACAAGTAAAAAAGCAGTCTTAATCGACTGCTTTTTTTTATGCTTAGTTTTTTATACATTTATCAACCTAATTTTATAAAATAATGAAACAAGTACAATTAATAATAATCTCTTTTATTTTAACAGCTCCTGCTTTTGCTCAAATTTTACACACTTCTAGCCCAATAGTTCAAGAGCCTATTGAAAATAGAATCATTTCAGAAAGATCTGCAATGATTGATAGTATTATTTGGCACGAAGACTTTGCAAACGGATTAGATGGAAACAATCCTTCAGACACATCATGGTCAACTTCCGGAGCAAATGGTGCAGTTTGGGCTTTTGACACTGACGGTTCAAACGGTCAATACGCAGGAACTGAACCCTATACTTTAGAATCGGAATCTGCTGGAAACGGATGGATGATTTTTGATGCAGACTTTTCAAATCCGGGTATCCCTGCCCAATTTAGTGCAAGAAACGGACAACTAGTAAGTCCTTATATTGATTTATCTAATGACACCAATATAACTCTTAAATTTGAACATGCGTTCAGATGGTGTTGCGGTGCTGATCATGAACTTTTAGTAGGTATAAGTATCGATAATGGATTTTCTTGGGATAATTTTGTAGTAAACGACAATTACGTAACTAATGAACTAGCTACAACACACGAAACTAGCATTATTATTTCAGATTATGCAGGAGGAGAAGATAGTGTATTGATAAGATTTGATTGGGGTGGCACAGAACAAACTGCTTCACATTACTATTGGATGCTAGACGATGTTCAAATTATTGAAACACCACAATACTACAGTGTTTTAGTAGATAACTATGTAAGATTTCCGAGCCCTTTTTTCGGAGGAACAACATATAGTAATACCCCACTTGCTCAAGCTCAAGCAACAGCATACTTCTTTGGTGGTATTATCGAAAACTTAGGAGTAAACGACTTAGATAGCGCACGAATAATTGCAAATATTGAATCTGCTGGATTTAACTCCTTGAGCTATGGAGTAACCTTACCGTCCCAGTTCAGAGATACATTATTTTGTAACGAAGGTTTTGTCCCAGATGGTGTTGGAGAGTTTAACGCTTTAGTACACGGACTTGATGACAACAACGAATCAACAGACACCGCATCCTTAAATTTTATGGTTTCTGAATACGAATATGCAAGAGATCGTTCTGATTTCAATATATCATTTGGATTTACAACCGTAAACGGAGAAGGATCAGAACAAATAGGTAATGTATTTGATATTTACGAAGACGCTGAAATATATTCTATCAAAGTATATATTGACTCAGCTACATCACCTAATGCACAAGCAAAAGCATTATTGAATTCAAGAACTGTTGAATCTGCTGTAATTAGCTATGAAGACGAAACTAACATTGTGAATGTAGGTCAGCACAGAGGACAATGGATAGACTTTACATTTATTACGCCTTATTATGCTACACAAGGGCAAGTACTTCTTCCTACAATTTATTGCGACTTCACAGACGGTCTAGATTCGGTAGTTATCGGAAGATCGGGCATAAGTAGTCCAGGAGAGACTATGTTGCAAGATATAGACGGTTTACAACCAGGAGGAACACCAGGAGATTGGTATTACACTACTAATACAGTAATGGTTCGTTTAAACTTCGACCCTAATGCACAAGCGCCTGTAAGTATTGAAGAAAATGAAGCTGTTAGCTTTAATGTATATCCAAACCCTAATAATGGAATTTTTACTTTAAAGGTAAACGAAGCTGAAAACAAAAATATTTTACTAAATATTTATAACGTTTTAGGACAAGAAGTCTATTCTGAAAGCATACAATATGTTACTAACCTTAATAAAGAGATTAATTTATCTCACTTAGAAAAAGGAATATATACCCTTTCAGTTTCTAATAACGAAGGTATTAAATCAAGTAAAAAAGTAATAATTAAATAAAAACGCTTAAACACGTAAGAAAAAAGGTAAGCTATATAAAGCTTGCCTTTTTTTATTATTTTTACATTTCCTTAAATTATCTTAATAAGTCAATTTTATAATTTAATTTAAAGAAAAACATGAAGAACTTACACATTTTATTAATTTATGCTATTATACTAGCAAATACTTGTTTTGCACAATTCAAACAAGAAACAAGTATTGTCAAAAAAAATCTTTTTTCACAAAGTAACTTTAATTTATACGAATCAAGGTCTAGCGCCCAAGCAGACACTACAGTTATTTGGTGTGAAGATTTTGAGAATGGATTAAGCGGAAATAATGACTCCAATGCTCCATGGACTGTCTCTGGTAGCGATGGTTCTGTTTGGGCATTCGATACAGATGGGTCAAACGGACAATTTAACGGAGATAATCCATATACTTTAGAATCTACAACGTTTGAAAATGGATGGATGATTTTTGATGCAGATTTATCAAACCCAAGAATTCCTGCACAGTTTAATGAAAAAAATGGCAGCTTAGTGAGTCCATATATTGACCTATCTAGCAATATTAATGTAACGCTAAAATTTGAAAATGCATTTAGATGGTGTTGTGGTAATGATCATGAACTATTAGTAGGCATCAGTACAGACAATGGTCTTTCATGGGAAGATATTGTTATAAATCAAAACTATATTCCTAACGAATTAGTAACAACTCACGAAACTAATATTATAATCTCGGAGTATGCTGGAGGGGAAGACAGCGTTCTTATTCGATTTGATTGGGGAGGATCAGAGCAAACTGCTTCACATTATTTCTGGATATTAGACGACGTGAGCATTGTAGAAACACCAGAGTACTCTAGTGAAATCGACAACCCCTTAGTAGCATTGCCAAGCTCGTTATATGGACTTTCTACTTATTCCCGCGCACCCATTCCACAAACATCTATCGCAGGATACTTTTTTGGAGGAACTATTACTAATCAAGGTGTAAACGATTTAGTAAATGCAAGAATTGTTGGAGAAATAACATCAGAAAGTTTTATTGATGAAAGTGAGGGCATAACACTTGGATCGTCATTAGATTCAATTTTATTTACAAGTAATGGCTTTATACCTCCAAGTGTTGGAAGTTATGAAGGGAGCATATACGGAACCGATGACAACAATACAAACACAGAAACACGACAAGTTGGCTTCATAGTAACTGAATACGAGTATGCAAGAGATAGAGCAGACTTTAGTGAATCTGGAAATTTTGGATTTAGGCAGTTGAATGATTTGGGCTCTGTCCAATTAGGTAATACTTATGACATATTTAGCGAAGAAGCTATTTATTCGATTAAAGTATATATTGACGAGGAAACTAATCAAAATGCTCTTGCAAGAGGAATTTTAAATTTAATGAATGATCAGGGAGAACCAGAATTTATTGAACAATCTGAGTTAATAAACGTTGGTCAATTTAGAGGTCAATGGGTAGATTTAATACTAGTAAGCCCTTATATAGCTGGGGCGGGGCAAACAATTGGAGCATCCGTTCAAGCAGAAGGAAGCGATCCTTTATTAGTAATTGGAGAAATTGGAATTAGTAGCCCTGGAGGATCATATTTATTAGATATTGATGGGACGAATCAAGGTGGAGGTCCTGGTCAGTTATACAACGCTTCTAATACTCCAATGATAAGATTAAACTTTGACCCTAGTTTAGCAGAAGAACCAGCAAGTATAAATAATGAGTTTTTATTTGATTATTCTATTTATCCAAATCCTAACGATGGACAGTTTAAACTTAACTTAGCTAATGAAAATTCAAAAGATTTAAACTTAAGTATCCAAAACATATTAGGTCAAGAAATATATAAGGAATCATTTCAGTCTGTTAGTTCGTTATCAAAAAATATAGACTTATCTTATTTAGAAAAAGGCATTTATCACATTACTATTTCAGATGAAGAAAATAAAAGCCAGACACAAAAAATTATTATCCAATAAATTTTGAAATACCAAAAAAAGGGGAAATGCTATTCATTTCTCTTTTTTTTTATTGATTTTTTAATTTTTTAAATAACTGAGAAGCAAAAACAAAATCGTTCAAAACCTTACAATCGGATGATAATATAGATTTTTTATCTCCCGACCAAGCCAATTCTCCTTTGCTAATAAAGGCAATATTATCTCCTATTTCCATAACAGAATTCATATCGTGAGTATTGACTATTGTTGTAATGTTATATTCTTGAGTAATTTCTTGAATAAGGTTATCAATAATGATAGCCGTTTGAGGATCAAGTCCTGAATTGGGCTCGTCACAAAATAAATATTTAGGTTTTAATGCAATTGCTCGTGCTATAGCAACTCTTTTTATCATTCCTCCACTAAGTTCGGATGGAAAAAGTTCATTTACATTCGACAAATTAACTCTATCCAAACAAAAATTAATTCTTTCATCTTTTTCTTTTTGGCTCATGTTAGTAAACATGTCTAATCCAAAAGAAATATTTTCTTTAACCGACAGATAATCAAACAAGGCTCCTCCTTGAAATAACATTCCTATATCTTGCCTTAAGATTCTTTGCTCTTTTTTATTTAACTGAAAGTCTCTTCCATCAAAACTAATAGAACCTGAATCTTGCTTATGTAGACCAACCATACACTTTATTAAAGTAGTTTTTCCAGATCCACTTGCTCCAATAATTAAATTCGTTTTTCCTGCTTCGAACTTAAAAGAAATGTCGTTTAAAACATGATTATCACCAAAAGATTTGTGTATGTTCTTTACTTCTATCACGATAACATTAATTGAGTAACTATAAAGTTAATGATTAGTACTACTACACTGCTATAAACAACTGCTTTCGTACTTGCTTTACCTACCGCTAAAGCACCGCCCTTAGTGTAATAGCCGAAATAAGCAGAAATAGAAGATATTGCAAAAGCAAAAAATAATGTTTTTACAAGAGCATAAAAAATATAATAAGGCTCAAACCAATAACTAAGTCCGTATAAAAATTCAGATTTACTAATTATTCCACCAACGGTAGCAGCCAAAAAGCCTCCAAACATTCCAATACCCATGCTTAAAACAACCAGAAAAGGGAAAAATAATACAGACGCAACAATTTTAGGCTGAATAATAAATGCACTAGAATTTATACCCATAATCTCTAAGGCATCAATTTGTTCTGAAACTCTCATTGTGCCTATTTCTGAGGCAATACTAGAACCAACTTTTCCAGCTAAAATAAGGGCTATCATGGTTGGAGAAAACTCTAAAATTAAAGACTCTCTTGTAGCATAACCAATAAGATACTTTGGTATAAACGGATTATTTAATTGTAAGCCAGTTTGTATAGTAACCACCGCCCCCATAAAAAGAGAAATAATAGAAACAATCGCCAATGAATTTACTCCCAAATTAACCATTTCATCGACAATCTTTTTTAAATAAAATCTAGAATTCTCAGGTTTACTAAAAACTTGTTTTAATAAAGCAAAATACTTTCCAATTCTTTGAATGGCTAAAAACATAATTTATAAAAGATATTATATCAAAAGTAACAATAATAAAGCTTAACTTTATAAAGTTAATAATTTATTAATCAACACAAATTTCAAAACATTGATCAAATTTAAATGGCTCCTCATTTTTTTATTTTTTAGTTCACTTATTAGTTGTAAAGCCTTGAAAAAAGACTGCGATTGTCCAAATTTTTCTGACAATCAAGAAAAGACAGAAAAAAACGCATAAGCTTTAGTTAGATTCATTCTAAATAAGTAAATTAGCACCATGATAAAATTGGCTGAATTAAAACAAGGAGAAGAAGGAATTATTGATTCTTTTTCTGATACTGAAATGTCACTAAAACTCATGGAAATGGGTTGTGTTCCTGGAGAAAAAGTTTCTGTTGAAAGATCTGCTCCTCTTGGAGATCCTATAGCAATTTCAATATCAGGATATTTATTAAGCGTAAGAAAAGAAGAGGCTGATACTGTTATAATTCAGAAAGAAAAATAGATTGAAAAATAGTCAACAAAAAATCACTGTTGCACTAGTAGGCAATCCTAACAGCGGTAAAACAACTCTATTTAACAACCTAACTGGTCTAAATCAAAAAGTAGGGAACTTTCCTGGTATTACCGTAGATAAAAAAGTTGGCGCTTGTCAGATTTCCCAACTTGCAAGTAAAAATAAAATTGACACAGAATTTATTGATCTCCCTGGCACCTATAGTTTATATCCTAAATCTATGGAAGAAACTATTTGTTCTGAAGTATTGTGCAACCCTTTACACGAAAATAAACCAGATGTAAATATAATTATTGTTGATGCTTCAAACCTTAAAAGATCGCTCAACTTAGCAACTCAAGTTATAGACTTAAAAATTCCATCTATTTTAGCGTTAAACATGATGGATCTTGTCGACTTGGATGGCATTAGCATTAATATAAAAGAGTTAGAAAAGCAACTTGGTGTTCCTGTAATTACTATTAATGCAAGAAAAAACAGCGGGATTGGAAATTTAAAACAGGCAATTCTTAATTTTAAAAATCAAGAAGTTCCTAAAGACTTTGTTGATATAAACAACATACATACTGCTACTTTTGACGCTGTTAGGAAAGTTATTGGTTTAGAGTTAAATGATTTTAGCTGTCTTCAACTTGTTTGCAACTTAAGGAACAACAAACAATTCTCTTCAGAAATAAAAAATGAAGTTGAAGAAATCCTCAAAAAATATAAATTTAATTCGAAAAGAGCTCAAGCAACTGAAACTGTTCGAAGGTATAAATCAATAAGCAAATTATTAGCTGAATGTGTAGAGTATCCTGAATCTAGCAAAAACAACAACCTTACCCAAAAGCTTGATAATATTTTAACTCATCCTATTTGGGGGTTTGGAATCTTTTTGAGTGTTTTATTTTTAATTTTTCAAGCTGTATTTTCATGGTCATCTTATCCTATGGATTTAATTGACCAAGTAATGACAAACTTAGCTGTTTTCGTTTCAGAAAATTTAGCTGAGGGAGCATTAAATAGCCTTATAGTAGATGGTATTATTGCAGGGCTTGGTGGTATTGTTATATTTATCCCTCAAATTGCAATTCTTTTTGCATTTATCGCCATATTAGAAGATACTGGCTATATGTCTAGAGTTAGCTTTATAACAGATAAAGTAATGCGTAGTTTTGGCCTTTCAGGAAGGTCAATCATTCCTTTATTAAGTGGTGCAGCCTGTGCAATACCTGCCGTAATGTCAGCTAGAACAATTCCTAATTGGAAAGAGAGAATAATTACCATTATGGTGGTGCCACTAATGAGTTGTTCTGCAAGAATTCCAGTTTACACTCTTCTGATATCAATGATGATTCCATCCGATCAAAGTTGGTTTATTTTTAACCTTCAAGGATTAATAATGATGGGATTTTATCTTATTGGTTTTATTGCAGCATTAGCTGTAGCGAAAATCATGAAAAGCATTTTAAAATCTGAAAAAAGATCCTACTATGTTATGGAAATGCCTACCTACAAAACACCTGACTGGAAAAGTGTTTTTATAACGCTAATAGAAAAGGTGAAAATATTTTTATTTGATGCTGGTAAAATTATCGTTGCGGTATCCATTGTTTTATGGGTTTTATCTTCTTACGGTCCTACAAACTCATTTGAAAAGATTGAAGAAAAATACGAACTAGTAGAAAATTCTGAAACAATTATTGCAAGTGAAAAACTAGAGGCATCTTTCGCCGGAATTATTGGCAAAAGCATTGAACCGGTCATAAAACCTTTAGGATTTGATTGGAGAATTGGTATTTCAATAATCACTTCGTTTGCAGCAAGAGAGGTCTTTGTTGGCACTATGTCCACAATATATAGCGTTGGAGACGCAGATAATAACAAGTCGATAAGAGAAAAATTGATGTCACACAAAAATCCAGAAACAGGAGAATCATTTTTTACTCCAGCTGTAGCTATTTCACTGATGTTATTTTATGCATTTGCTATGCAATGCATGAGTACACTAGCAATTGTTTACAGAGAAACCAATGGCTGGAAGTGGCCAATTATTCAATTTGTATATATGAGTGGACTTGCTTTTTTCGCTAGTTATGTTGCCTATCAATTATTGAAATAATGTATTCTTTAGAATCTTATCTACCCAATAATACTTATGAGTTAATTAATCAATGGTTAGCCAAATATAATTGTGAACTTAAAATTAGTCGACCAAGAAAAACAAAATTTGGAGACTATCGTTTTATAGAAAATCGCCATCATATTTCAATAAATAACGACCTTAATAAATATTCATTTCTTATAACTTTAACACATGAGATTGCTCATATGTTTGTATTCGAAAAATATAAAAATACGGTTTTACCCCATGGAGAAGAATGGAAAATAACATTTCAAAAACTAATGTTGAATTTCATTCCTATTTTTCCTAATGATATTCAAAAAGCTATTTCTCATCATTTAAAAAACCCAAAAGCATCAACTGCTTCTGACTCAAAACTCTTTTCTATTCTAACTAATTACGATTCAAAAAAACATCTTAGGATTTCAGAAATAAAAGATCAAACAAAATTTTTCACTTTAGATGGTATTGAGTTTGAAAGAATGTATAAAGTAAGAAGCCGAATAAAGTGTAAAAAAATAATAAATGATAGAATTTACCTTTTTAACTCAAACTGTAAAATAGTTCTAAATCAATAATTTTAAAGATTGTATTGATTTTATTAACTTTACAATCTTATTTTCAAGCGTCTCATGAATAAAAAAAACTACGCAGTTATTATGGCAGGTGGAATAGGCTCTAGGTTTTGGCCTATGAGCACATCCTCTTTTCCCAAGCAATTTCTTGATATTTTAGGTACTGGAGAAACACTCATTCAACAAACTTTTAGAAGACTATCTAAAATTTGTCCAAGTGAAAACATAATGATTGTAACCAACGAAAAATACAAACAACATTGTATCAATCAAATCCCTAACATAGACGTAAATAATATTTTATGTGAGCCTATGATGAAAAATACGGCTCCTTGTATTGCGTATGCTAGTTTTAAGATTACACAAAAGGATCCTGATGCAAATATAGTAATAGCACCTTCAGATCATCTTATAACAAATGAAGATGAATTTTGTGAAATAGTAAATAAATGCTTTGAGATAAGTAGCAAAAAAGATTATTTAATAACTCTCGGGATTAAACCTACAAGAGCTGATACAGGCTATGGATATATTCAATATCAGAACGATTTAAATCAAGATCAAGAAATTCATAAAGTCAAAACTTTTACAGAAAAGCCAAATAAAGATTTAGCAATTAAATTTCTTGATAGCGGAGACTTTTTATGGAATGCCGGAATTTTTATCTGGAATGCAAAATCAATTCTACTTTCGATAAGAAAACATTTAAGAGATGTGTATGATCTTTTTTATGAGGGAAATGATTTATATAATACCGAACAAGAAGCTGAATTTATTAACAGAATATACCCTTATTGTAAAAGCATTTCAATTGATTATGGAATAATGGAAAAATCTGACAATGTATTTGTACAACCCTCTGATTTTGGATGGAGTGATTTAGGCACTTGGACTTCACTCCAAACCCATTTAAATTTAGATAATGAAAAAAATGGTGTAATTGGCAAAAATATTACTCTTTATAACTCAAAAGATAATATTATAAATATGCCAAAAGAAAAGACAGTGGTTATTCAAGGATTAGAAGGATATATTATAGTTGAAAACGATAATACATTGCTTATTTGTCAAAAAAACAAAGAACAAGAAATCAAAAAATTTGTTTCAGATTTAAAGAAAAAGTCTAAAGACTAGTTTACTTTAAACTTCCACACATATCTTCTGGCTTAACCCACTGGTCAAACTCCTGCTCAGTTAGATATCCAAGATTAACAGATTCTTCTTTTAAAGTGGTTCCATTTTTATGGGCAGTTTTAGCTATTGTCGCAGCTTTTTCGTATCCAATTTTAGTATTTAACGCTGTTACTAGCATCAAAGAATTGTCTAAGTTTTTCTTCAAATTTGAATAATTAGGTTCAATTCCTTTTACACAATTCTCGTCAAATGAAACACATGCGTCTCCTAATAATCTGGCGGACTGTAACAAATTATAAGCCATCATTGGTTTATAAACGTTTAACTCATAGTGTCCTTGCATTCCACCAACCGAAATGGCAACATCATTACCCATTACTTGAGCGCATACCATTGTCATAGCTTCACATTGGGTAGGGTTTACTTTACCTGGCATTATGGAAGAACCAGGCTCGTTAGAAGGAATAATGATTTCACCAATTCCACTTCGAGGGCCAGAAGATAAAAGTCTTATGTCATTTGCAATTTTATTTAAGGATACTGCCAATTGCTTTAGTGCACCATGAGTTTCTACAATAGCATCGTGTGCTGCTAAAGATTCAAACTTATTGTGAGCCGTAATAAATGGGAGGCCTGTAAATTCTGCAATTTTATCAGCTACAAGATCAGAATAACCATCAGGAGTATTTATTCCGGTGCCTACTGCTGTTCCTCCTAAAGCAAGTTCAGAAAGATGAGATAAAGTGTTGTTTAATGCAATTAAAGAATGGTCTAATTGAGAAACATAGCCTGAAAACTCTTGACCTAAAGTTAAAGGAGTTGCATCCATTAAATGGGTTCTACCTATTTTTACTACACTAGAAAATTTTACAGATTTATCTTTTAATGTATCTCGTAATTGCTTTACTGCTGGTATGGTTGTTTCTACAACTAGCTTATAAGAAGCAATATGCATTCCTGTAGGGAATGTATCATTAGATGATTGAGATTTATTTACATCATCGTTTGGATGAATTTTTTTTACTTTATCAGATAAATCACCGCCTGCCAATACATGAGCTCTATTAGCGATAACTTCATTAGTATTCATATTTGATTGAGTTCCAGAGCCGGTTTGCCAAATAACTAGAGGGAATTGATCGTCATGAATTCCTTGTAAAATTTCGTCACAGACTTTAGAAATCAAATCTTTTTTATCAGAAGTTAGTACGCCAAGTTGACAATTTGTATGAGCAGCAGCTTTTTTTAAATATGCAAACCCATAGATTAATTCTAAAGGCATAGAAGATGGATCTCCTATTTTAAAATTGTTAATCGAACGTTGTGTTTGTGCACCCCAATACTTTTCTGAAGGTACTTTTACATCTCCCATTGTGTCTTTTTCAATTCTATAGCTCATTATTTTTTTTATTAAAAAATTATCACTTATTTTTGTACAAATCTAATTCAAATATTACAGATATGTTTCTTGGTTTCTTACTCTTCTTAATCATTGCCGGAATGGCATTTTGGCTTTTAACTTTTATCGTTAGTTTTCTTCCTTATTGGATAGGAGTCTGGTTTATCGAATCATATCGCAACAGAAATCTGGAAGAATAGATTATATTATTTCCAAAACTCTTTCCGGAGGTCTTGCAATAATCGCCTTTTTACCATTTATCACTATTGGTCTTTCCATTATTTTTGGATATTCTGCAATTGCATCTATAACTTTGGCCTGACTTAATTCTTTCCCTTTAAAATTATCTTTCCAATCTTTTTCATTTTTCCTGACTAACGCTGAAGGTTCTATTCCCAACAATGAAATTATTTGAGTTAGTTGTCCAACGTTTAGGGTATCTTGTAAATAATGAACAATATCTAATTCTAAATTTTTATGTTTCAAAATTTCTAGAGCCTCCCTGCTCTTTCTACATCTGGGATTGTGGTAAATTGTTATCATAATTATTTTTGTCCAAATTGCATTAAGAAAGCATTTATAAAACCATTGATTTCACCATCTAATACTGCTTGAGTGTTAGAGGTTTCATGTTCTGTCCGCAAATCTTTAATTAATTTATAAGGGTGAAGAACGTAATTTCTAATTTGCGACCCCCATTCAATTTTCTTTTTATTTCCTTCTATTTTATCTTTTTCCGATTGTCTTTTTCTGAGCTCTATTTCGAATAATTGAGACTTTAGTAATTGTAAGGCCTTTTCTTTGTTTTCGAGCTGAGATCTTGTTTCCGAATTTTCTATTATAATTCCTGTAGGACTATGCTTCAATCTTACAGCAGTTTCAATCTTATTTACTCCTTGCCCTCCTGCTCCTCCTGCTCTAAATGTGTCCCAAGTAATATGAGAGGGGTTAATTTCTATTTCAATACTATCATCAACTAATGGGTAAACAAAGACGGAAGAAAAGGAAGTATGCCTTTTTGCATTCGAGTCAAATGGAGAAATTCGGACTAGTCTATGAACACCATTTTCTCCTTTTAATTTACCAAAAGCAAAATCTCCATCAAATTGTAAGGTAACAGATTTAATTCCAGCAGCGTCTCCAGCTTGAAAATCTAATTCTTTAACTTTAAAATCATTTTTTTCGCCAAACATTATATACATTCTCATCAGCATTTCTGCCCAATCCTGACTTTCGGTGCCTCCAGCTCCAGGATTTATTACCATAACTGCAGGAAGATTATCCTCTTCTCCGCTCAACATATTTTTAAATTCTAATTCTTCTAATTTAATTAAAGCGGAATTGAATGCAGAAATTACTTCTTGCTCGCTAGCATCGCCATCATTGAAAAATTCTTGTAGAATAATGAACTCATCAAATGAAGTTTTAAGCTTATCGAATTCTGTAACCCAAATTTTATCTTTATTGATTGCTTTCAAAAATATTTCAGCCTTTTTAGGATCATTCCAAAAATCAGCTTGTTGAGTTATCTTTTCATCTTCTTCAACCCTAGATCTTTTAGGTTCTATTTTTAGGTAGTTACTTAAAGCCTCTACTCTTTCTTGAAAGTCTTTTGTTTGTTCGCTAGATATCATGTGGTAACAAAAGTAATTAAATTAGTTTACGAATACAGTCCCAAACTAATTCAGATTCATAGCCTTTTCTAATCATATAATCAGCCATTTTTTTTCTTCGCTTAAATTGATTTTTATCCTTTATAATTAAAGATTTTTTTTGAAGTAGATCCATAATTATATTTAGATAATCTTCCATATTAATAACTTTTAATCCAGATTTGATACATACAGAAGAAACTTGGAGCCGTTTTAACTCAAAAGTAATTTTAATACGTCCCCACTTTTTTATTTTGAATTTACCACTACAATAACTATTTGCAAAACGCTGTTCGTTAACAAAATCATCTTGTATAAGCTCTATTAAAATTTCTTGAGAAACAGCATGACTGACGCCATAAGATTTTAACTTTTCTAAAACTTGAAACTGGCATCTATCGGATTTTGCACAATAGTTACGTATTAAAAATTTACAGCGATTTATATCATATTTTTTTGATTCCATCTAATTCAAAGATAGTACATTTGCAGACGATGAAAAATAAACAAGCAGTTACTCTTTTATTTATTGCAAATATAATTTCTGGCTTTGCACAAGGAATTAGTATGCTTGCAATTCCTTGGTATTTTGCTGACATAATTAAACTACCTAGTACATACGCAATTGCTTATGCAATTTTGACGTTTTTAAGTTTATTTTGGAGTCTTTATTCTGGTACTTTAATAGACAAATACTCAAGGAAAAAGATGTTCCTATATTCTAATCTATGCTGTGCCATTTTTATAGGGTCTATTGCTGGATACGGAATATATCATCAGGAAACCCCTTGGATTTTAGCTATCTTGGTTTTTGGAATTACTATGTTTCATTACAATATCCATTATCCAAACCTTTACGCCTTTGGACAAGAGATCTCTGACCCTAAAGATTATGGAAAATTAAACTCATACATAGAAATTCAAGGTCAGTCAACAAGCATTTTTGCAGGAGGGTTTGCCGCCCTTTTATTAACCGGAACAAACAATAATGAGTTAAACCTTCTAGGTGCTAATATACCCATGCCTTTTGAAATTGAAAAATGGCAAATTCACGAAATTTTTTTAATGGATGCTCTTACCTATATTCTTGCATTCACAATTATTCTATTTATTAAATATAAGCCTACAGTAAAAAAAGTAGTTGATGTTGGCTCCATTTATGAGAGATTGAGTCAAGGTATAAGTTTTTTGAAAAGCAACTATTTGTTATTTGTATTCGGCTTATGTTCTTACATGATTTTTACATTTTTAATTGTAGAAATGTTTATTCTTGTGCCAAATTATGTAAGCAATTACTTACTCGAAGAAGGAAATGTATTTGCCTCATCAGAAGTATATTATTCTATAGGTGCTGTAATTTC
The DNA here is from genome assembly GCA_042091225.1 of Cryomorphaceae bacterium. Classification (GTDB taxonomy): domain Bacteria; phylum Bacteroidota; class Bacteroidia; order Flavobacteriales; family UBA7312; genus JABAYQ01. The sequence continues at coordinate 28,252 of JBELHW010000012.1, forward strand.
TGGCTTTAGTATTAGAAAACTATTTGACAAAAAAAATCCTGTTTTTGGAGTCATAGTAATGATGATCGCGACTATAATAGGATGCCTAATCCTTATATTTACTAAAAGTGTACTCGCTTTTTATTTTGTAAGCTTTATAATAGGCATTAGTAATGCTGGAACAAGAATCTTAAGAATTACATATTTATTTTCTCATGTTCCAAATAATATTATTGGAAGGGTCGGGAGTGCTTTTAATTGTATGAGTATCGTAATAAGAACACTTTTAATTTCTATTTTTACTTTAAAATTCTTTTCCGAGGGAGATACAATTAAATGGGGTTATCTAATTGGAGTGATTTTGTTAACCATAGCGTTAATTCCCTTAATTATAAATTATAAAAAGCTAATATCTTTAAAAAAGACTTATTAAGTTGTAAGCACTTTTCGCTCTTTATTGAAGAAACGATATTGGAGCATGTGATAAGTGGTATCTTCTTCAACTATTAGCTTACATCCAAATTCTTTGGACCACATACGTCGCTGAGATTTAAACCAACCTTTATTAATATAGCTTGCAATAAAAGGATGCGTCTTTAATATTAAATAATTTGATTTTTGCGAAACCTTAGCTACTTTTTGGCCTATTTCGTCAATTATTAGAATGCTAGCCTCTGTTTTACCAGTTCCTTTACAAACGACACAACCTTCTTTGGTTTCAATGTCAAGTACCGGACGAACTCTTTGTCTTGTTATTTCAATTAATCCAAATCTTGATGGTGGTAGAATATGATGTTTCGCTTTATCGTCTTTCATGAACTCGATTAAAGCTTCAAATAATTTTTTTCTATTTGCTGCAACATACATATCAATAAAATCGACAACAATAATTCCACCCATGTCTCTCAATCGCAATTGCCTTGCAACCTCTTCTGCAGCTATAAGATTAACTTCTAGAGCATTATCTTCTTGGTCTTTTTTGGAATCAACTCTTTTCCCACTATTCACATCAATTACATGCATAGCCTCAGTATGCTCAATAACTAGATAAGTGCTTTTTCGCATAGTTACAGACTTACCAAAAGAAGATTTTATTTGTCTTTCAATCTGATATTTCTGAAAAAGTGGAATTTTTCCATTGTAAAGCTGGACTATTTTTTCTTGTTCAGGAGAAATCGTACCTATGTAATCTTTTATTTCACCATGTAACTTTTCGTTATTTACCAGGATGCTTACAAAATCATCACTTAATAAATCTCTTAAAAGAGATGTAGAACGTCCTAATTCGCCATGCACTTTAGCTGGAGCCTTAGCATTTTTTATTTGTTTGAATAAAAGTTGCCATTTTTTGTATAAAAATTTAAGGTCAGCATCTAGATCAGCAACCATTTTACCATTAGCAACTGTTCTGATTATGACACCAAATCCAGGAGGTTTTATACTCATTACCAGACGTTTGAGTCTTTTCTTTTCTTCGTTTGACTGAATTTTTTGAGATACAGAAACTTTATCTGAAAAGGGAACTAAAACCATATAACGTCCAGCGATAGTTAACTCGGTTGTTAATCTAGGACCTTTAGTTGAAATAGGTTCTTTAGCTACTTGAACTAAAATTTTATTACCACTCTGTAAAGTTTCATTAATCTTACCCTCTTTTTCAAGTAACTCTTGTAAATTAAAGTTTTTTAATGAGGCTGTATTTAATTTTTTAGTTAAGCTTTTTTGAAGAAACTTATTGAAAGTCTTATACTTAGGTCCTAAATCGAGATAATGAAGAAAACCGTCTTTCTCGGAACCAACGTCAACAAAAGCAGCGTTAAGACCAGGAACGATTTTTTTAACTGTACCTAGATATATGTCTCCAACAGAAAATTTATTTTCTAAGGGCTCCTTATGCAACTCTGTTAATTGCTTATCTTTAAGTAATGCAATAACAATTTCGTTAGGACGTGAATCGACTAATATTTCAAATTTCAAAAGATGTGTAGAATATAAACAAGCATAGCTCCAAAAGGAGCAAATGCTGGTAGATTAGAAATGTATGAAGAAGATATTACTTCTTTTTATGTCTATTTTTTCTCAAACGCTTTTTACGTTTGTGAGTAGCCATCTTATGTCTTTTTCTTTTCTTTCCGTTAGGCATGCTAAATATTTTTAAAATTTTATATAATCTGGAATTAATTACCAGATGTTTTCTCTTTTACTTGATTTACAAAAGCTTTCGATGGTTTAAAAACAGGAACTTTATGAGCTGGAATAATCATTGTAGTATTTTTGGAAATGTTTCTGCCAGTTTTTTCGGCTCTTTGCTTGATTTTAAAAGAGCCAAAACCTCTTAAAAACACATCTTCTTCACTACTAATTGAGTTTTTAACTTCACTCATAAAAGCTTCTATAACTGCTTGAACATCAATCTTTTCGATTCCAATTTTATTAGATATAGAAGATATAATCTCTGCTTTTGTCATGCTAATTGCTTTAATCTTAACTCGAACCCACTTTGGCCAAAATTTAGACCGCAAATATAGTTTTTTTATCTAATAAAAGTTTATATGTATGTCATATTTTTTTTATTTATTGCAGAAATGTATTTTTCACTGGAAATAATAAATTGGTACAAGTTAAATAAAAGAGATTTACCATGGAGAAATACTATGGATCCATACAAAATCTGGATTTCTGAAATAATATTACAACAAACTAAAGTATCACAAGGACTTCCTTATTATTTAGAATTCTGCAAAACCTTTTCTACAGTTGAAAAATTAGCCTCAGCAAATGAAGAACAAGTTTTAAAGCTTTGGCAAGGTTTGGGATATTATTCTAGAGCGAGAAACTTACACTTTGCTTCAAAACAAATTGTTAACAAATTTGAATCTAAATTTCCTAGCAACTATAATGATATAATATCTTTAAAAGGTGTAGGAAAATATACTGCTGCAGCAATTGCATCATTTGCATTTAAGCTCCCATACTCTGTAGTAGATGGAAATGTTTATCGGCTTCTTTCCAGATATTTTGAAATTTACAGCCCAATAAATTCAAGCACTGGTGAAAAATTATTTGCTGAACTTGCACAAACATTATTAGATAAAAAAACCCCAGACATTTATAACCAAGCTATAATGGAGTTTGGTGCTATAATGTGTAAACCTAAAGAACCTAATTGTATAGATTGTCCTCTATCACAAAATTGCAAAGCATATCTAAATAAAAAAGTAAAAGAATTACCAGTTAAAATTAGAAAAGCTAAGCAAAAAAAGTTGTTTTTTGAATACCTTTACATTTCGTTTAAATCAAAAACTTATTTGAGAAAAAGAATCGAAGAAGGAATCTGGAAAAACTTATATGAATTTCCTTTATTAGAGTATGAACAAAAAAAATCAGAAAAAGAAGTATTAGAAAATTTAAAAAAATTATCATTTTTAAAAAATTCAAAACTAGAGGTTATTAAAAATAGTGAAGTTTATAAGCATATTTTAAGCCATAGAATAATATTCGGAAGGGTTTGGACAATCCAAATTGAAGAAAAGTTAGAAAGCAATGATTTTGTGGAAGTACCTGAAAACTTAGTAAATACTTATCCTATGTCTAGGCTAATGGAGATATTTTTAGAAAACAACATTTCATTAGAAAAATAAAATATATTATATTTGAAATGTATAAACCCTTAAAATCATAAAAAAATGGCTAGTATAAATAAAGTTATTCTTATCGGAAATTTAGGTAAAGACCCTGAAGTAAGGCATTTTGAAAATGGCGGATCCATAGCTAGGTTTAGTATTGCTACATCTGAGAGTTATATCAAAAAAGATACCGACGAAAAAGTAACTCAGACCGAATGGCATACAGTAGTTACAAGAGGTGGACTCGCTGCTAAAGTAGTTGAGCCTTATTTAAAAAAAGGGAATAGTGTTTATGTTGAAGGTAAAATAAAAACAAGGTCCTGGGAAGACAAGAACGGAGAAACTAGATACACAACTGAAATATTTTGTGAAAAACTAGAGCTTCTGGGAAAAAAATCAGACAATAACACATCTGAATTAACTAAGACTTCATCAGAAAAACAAAATGACAAAGATGAACCTGGAGATAACTTACCATTTTAATTTATAATTTTGGACGAAGACCCTTATCAACTAACTTTTCATTTTATTCAAAATTATCAGACTATTTCAGATTCAAATCTGGCATTATCTTTTATTGTTATTTTCTGTCTTATAATATGCTCTGCATTAATTTCTGGATCGGAAGTTGCATTCTTTTCAATTGACCCAAATAAATTAGAAAAGAAAGGCGATAAAAGTAGCTCTTTCGTAGTAAAAAAGTTATTGAATAAACCCAACAAATTACTTGCTACAATACTTATTGCAAATAATTTTGTTAATGTAGGTATCATTATCTTATCCACCTACATTACATCTAGTATTTTTGACCTTGAGTCTGCACCATTTTTAAAATTCGTTATTCAAGTAATTGCCGTCACCTTTTTATTATTGATGTTAGGTGAGTTAATGCCTAAAGTTTTTGCAAATCAAAATCCGATAAAATTTGCAAATTTAATGGCTAGACCAATTGATTTTCTCAGCAAACTGTTTCATCCTCTTAGTATCATTTTAGTAAATTCTACCTCTTTTATAGAAAAGAAGTTTAATTCTAAAGGGTATAATATTTCTATTGATGATCTTTCCAATGTATTAGATATTGCTGGAGAAAGTGACACTAATATTGAAGAAAAAAGAATATTAAGATCCATTGTTGAATTTGGAAATATTCAAGTGAAAGAAATAATGAAATCTAGAGTTGATGTTACGGCCTTTTCTATTGATGCTTCTTTTGAAGATATAAAAAAAGAAATAATAAAATCTGGGTATTCAAGAATACCAGTTTACAATAAAAGTTTTGATAAAATTAAGGGACTTTTATATATAAAAGATCTAATTCCACATTTAAACTCTCCAAATTTTGATTGGACATCCATTTTAAGAAATCCATTTTTTGTTCCTGAAGGTAAAATGATTGATGATTTAATGAAAGAATTTCAACAGAAAAAAATCCATTTAGCTATCGTTGTTGACGAATATGGCGGAACATCAGGAATCGTTACACTAGAAGACATAATAGAAGAAATTGTAGGTGAAATAAACGATGAATTTGATGATGATGGCATTAAGTACTCTAAGCTGGACAACCTAAATTATATTTTTGAAGGCAAGACCTCTATAAATGATATTCTAAAAATTTTAAAACTAGAATTTGATTTTTTTGATGAAATAAAAGGAGAGTCTGATTCTCTTGCAGGCCTAATATTAGAAATTAAAGGAACAATTCCTGAGGTGGGCGACTTTTTAAAATTTGATCGTCTAACTTTCAAAATTGAATCAGTTGATAAAAGAAGAATTAAAAGAGTGAAAATTAGTATAGATGAATAAACTTTGGATAATATTAATTGCATCGCTTATGGCATGCAACGAAGCCTATACGCCTAAACCCAAAGGATTTTCAAGAATTGATTTTCCTGAAAAAAAATGGATGAAATCAAACATTGACTGTCCCTTTACATTTGAGATAGCATCATATATTGAAATCGAAAAAAGAAATCAATATTGCTGGTTCGACTTAGTTTTTACTCCTTTTAATGGAACTCTGCACATGAGTTATAAAAAAGTGGAGGAAAATGTGAGCAAATATATTGAGGAAAGTAGAGACTTAGCTTTCAAACATTCAAGAGTAGCTGAAGCAATAAACGAACAAGCATTTATAAATAACAACTCTAATGTTTACGGCCTAGTTTATACTTTTGAAGGGGTTACTGCTAGTGGAGTGCAATTTTATTTAACCGACAGCACAAACCATTTTGTTAGAGGAGCTTTATATTTTAATAGCGCAATTAACGATTCTATACAACCCATTAATAATTTTATTAATGAGGACGTATACAACATTATTGAAAGTTGGGAATGGAAATAATTAAGCTAAAGAAGATTTAACTATTTGAGCAATAATTTTACCATCTGCTTTTCCAGATAACTTTTGATTAGCTAAACCCATTACTTTACCCATATCAGCCATTGATGTAGCTCCTGAGGATGAAATAATTTCTTCCACAATTACTTTGATTTCAGCCTCATCTAATTGCTTTGGCAAATAATGTTGTAAAACTTCTACTTGAGCTAATTCATCGTCAGCTAAGTCTTGTCTTGACTGCTCAATATATATCTGAGCTGCATCTTTTCGTTGTTTTACTTGCTTCTGAATTATTTTCTGTAGAGCTAAGTCGTCTAATTCGTTAGCATCCTTTTCAGTCTGGGCCATCATTATAGCAGTCTTTACTGCTCTTAATGCTGCTAATTTAACGGCTTTTTTATCAAGCATTGCCTGCTTGATTTCTTTATTAATATCTAACATAGTTTAGTCAACATTATCGTGTAAAAAATTATTAGGCTTAATAACTGGATTATCATCAGAATCTTGTCCGAGAGTAAATTTAGACACTTCAGATTCTGAAGAATGAGAAATGTTATCTAACTCTACATCTCTTCTTTTATAGGCTGGTTGACTTTCAAGGTCAGTAAGTCCAGAAGGTGTTCTTAACTTCATACTAATATTTCTTAATCTTTCCATTCTCTGACGCGAGCGAATAGCCATTTGTTCTGCTGAAACACCGTGATTAATTTGAGTTAATTCATCTTTTAGATCTTGCTCTTGAATTTCAGAAATTACCTCCTCAGGCTGCGATATTTCTTCTTCTTTTTCTTGCTCAATGAGAGTAAAACCAGGGCTATCCTCTTCTTCTAAGTCAAGAGTATGATAAGTTATTTTATCCTCTTCAGAGCCTACATTATCAGCTATATCTTCTTTATTAACCAAGCCATCATCAACAATTTTTTCTGAAGCATTTTTATCGTTTATTTTAACTTCTTCAATTGTATTATTAGGAATATCAAAATCGAAAATTGGAGATTGATCATCAAAATCTATAGTAGCTTGAACCTCTTCATCGGCTCTTTTAGATTCAATATCATTATCAACTTGTTTTGAATCTACCTCGATTTTTTCCAATTCCTCTTGATCTTTTTCAAGAACATATACTTTTTTAGTATCCAACTCTTTAGTGCTAATAGATTTAGTAACTTTAAATCCGGTAGCAATAACAGTTACCGAAATAGACTCACCTAATCCGTCTTCTACACCAATTCCTTCAATAATATTTACATCCCCTCCCGCAGCATCCTGAATATGTTTTTTAATCTTAAACAATTCAGTCATTCGAATTTCATTTTCTGAACCAGTAACAATTTTAAGTAAAACTTGTTGAGCTCCTTTTATATTGTTATCATGTAATAATGGAGAATCCAGAGCAGACTCAACAGCTTCAACTGCCCTATTTTCTCCTGTTGCATATGCTTGCCCCATTACTGCGGATCCACTATCTTTTAATACACGCTTTGCGTCGTTAAGATCAATATTGACCATTAATGTTTGAGAAATAACTTCAGCAATTCCTTTGGTTGCAGTATTTAATACTTCATTTGCTTTAGCAAAGGCTTCTCTCAAGGTTAAATCTCCGTAAACTTCAATTAATTTATCATTATTTATTACTAAAAGAGTATCGACATTTTGTCTCAAATCTTCCAATCCCTTTTCAGCATATTCTTTTCTGAAACCTCCTTCTGTCCAAAATGGAACAGTTACTACGCCTACGGTTAAAATTTCTTTTTGTCTAGCAATACGAGCAATAACAGGGGCTGCTCCAGTTCCAGTACCTCCACCCATTCCGGCGGTAATAAATAACATCTTTGTGTTTGATTCTAACAATTCTGTTATTCTATCTATACTTTCCTCTGCTGCTTCTCTTCCTACTTCAGGATTTGCTCCTGCACCTAATCCTTCAGTTAAATCTTCACCTATCTGAATTTTTGTGGTTATGGGACTAGCTTCTAAGGCTTGTAAATCTGTGTTACAAACAGCGAAATCAACACCCTCAATTCCTTGCTCGAACATATAATTAACAGCGTTTGATCCGCCACCACCTACGCCAATTACTTTGATTACAGAAGATTGATTTTTTGGTAAATTAAATTTAAGAATACTATCGTTTGTCATTTTTCAATAATTATGATGAATTTTATAAATCGTTTGTAAATATATCGTCTATTTTATCAAGCATTTTTTTAAACGCCTGTCCTAAGCCTTTGCCTCCCGGAGGAGCTTTAGAATTTAAATTCTGTTCTTGATCAGATTCTCCTTCTTCTAAAAGCTTCATAACAAGACCAACTCCTGTTGCAAAAGATGGACTGCTTACGTCAATCGGAGAATCTGAGGCTAAATGTTCGTTAGGGAAACCTATTCTGCATTCTATTCCAGTAAAAAATTCTACTAACTGACTAATATGCTTTAGCTGACTTCCTCCTCCGGTTAAAACAATACCAGTAATCAGCTTTTTCTCATATCCAGAGTTTTTAATTTCGTGATGAACTAGTTCAATAATTTCTTCCATTCTAGCTTGAATAATACTGGCCAAATTTTTGAGAGAAATTTCTTTAGGTTCTCTACCTCTTAATCCAGGAATAGAAACAATTTCATTTTCTTTATTTTGGGTTGCTAATGCAGATCCAAACTTAATTTTCAACAATTCGGCCTGATTTTCTAAAATAGAACATCCTTCCTTGATGTCTTGTGTTATAATATTACCTCCAAAAGGAATTACAGCAGTGTGTCTTATTATTCCATCTTTAAAAATCGCTACATCAGTAGTACCTCCTCCAATATCAATTAATGCGACACCCGCTTCTAGCTCTAGAGGGTCTAAAACAGAAGTTGCAGAGGCTAATGGCTCAAGAGTTAAATCTTGCATTTTTAAACCCGCATTATTAACACATTTCTTAATATTATTTATTGCAGCTGTATGTCCAGTTATAATATGAAAATTAGCTTCTAACTGAACACCAACCATTCCTCTAGGATCAGGAAAACCATCTTGCTTGTCTACTATATATTCTTGCGGAATAACATGTATTATTTCTTCCCCAGGAACCATTACAAGCTTATACATGTTATCAACTAACTTTTTAATATCCTGATCATTAATCTCACTCTCCAAATCCTCTCTTACAAGTTGTCCTCTATGTTGCAAACTTTTAATATGCTGGCCAGCTATTCCGACATTGACATAATTAACCTGTACCCCAGATTTGCTAACAGCCTCTTCTAAAGCTATTTTAATGGAATTAGTTGTTTTGTCAATATTTGCTACAATACCCCTCATAACTCCTGCAGAGGGAGCCTTTCCCATACCTAATATTTCTATCTTTCCGTGTTCGTTAGCACGACCGATAGTAACGGTAATTTTTGTAGTACCTATGTCTAAACCTACTGCTATTTTTTGCATTTCTGATTTCATAAACTATCGTTTAACACAAACTATCTGGTTTTTATATTTTAAGTTAATCTCTTTGTATTTTCTCCAACCTGTCTGTTTTACTGCTTGAGAATAAAAAAGTTTTAAATTTTCAAATTTTTCTTCCAAATTATCGGCATTACCTAAATTTATTATATGATTACCAACTCTTGGAACCAATTCTATATCTTTATTAGTGTTAATATATAATTGTGTAATTTGTGAATTCCATAGCATACTTTCACATACATAGCTAGAAACTTTTAAAATACTTTTCAAGTCTAAACTATCTTGAATATTTCCGCTTGCAACCAATACATTTTTAGTGTAATTTCTAGATACAGGAAACTTAAAACCAAATTTATTCAAATAAAAATCATCTCCATTATTTTTATGGATTCTTACAATTGGGAGCACATTATCAACAACGATATTTATATTTGAGTTAGCATCTAAATAAACTTCTGCATTTTTTATATAACAATGATTTTCTAAAGATTGTTCTATTTCATGAATTGGAATTTTTGAAACTTTAATTGAATCAATATTTTTTTCTACGTTAAAAATAATTTCTTTTACTTCATTAGTGGTAATTAAAGAATAATCAAGATTATTAATTTCAATGTTTATTTGATTACATAAATAATTTTGTTGTTTGTTATATGAGTACCCATATAAAATAATAACAGAAAGTATTATAAATAAGGATAGTATGTTTTTAATCCACTTCATATGTAAAGTGATTTAATAGGTTCGACTAACTGATCAATATCACCTGCTCCAAGAGTAAGTAAAACTTCTCTTTTGTTCTCTGAAATACTTTGTAATAATTGTTCCTTAGTTAATAATTTTTTATCCGATGTTGAAGGAATATAGTCTAAAATTAAGTTAGAATCTACACCCTTAATAGGGAGCTCTCTGGCAGGATATATTTCTAATAAAATTACTTCATCAGCTCGAGATAATTCAATTGCAAATTCTTTATAAAAATCATTTGTCCTTGAATACAAATGCGGTTGAAATACCAATGACAACTTTTTTAAAGGATAAAGTTTCCTGACAGCCTCAATAGTTACTTTTATCTCCTGAGGATGATGTGCATAATCATCAATATATACACTGCTATTATCACAATGAACTTCAAATCTTCGTTTAACTCCTTTAAAGCTATTAATTCCTTCTGTTATTTGAGTTGAACTAAGACCAAGCTTATAAGCAACAACTATAGCCGACAAAGCATTAGCAACATTATGCTCACCAGCAAGAGATAATTGTAGGTTTTTAAACAATATGGAAGAATCTTTTTCTTCATTTAACTTAGCATCAAAAAACTGACGATGGTTTTTTATTTTTAAAGAGAATGCTAAATTATTTGAATTACAATCAACAGAATAAGTTTGTTTATTTAAGTGTTTTACTGCTGTAAATTCATCCTCAATAGATTCATGAAGTAATAACAATCCGTCTGAGGAAATCTGGTTAACAAATTGTCTAAAAGTCTTTTTTAAATCTTTATCATCTTGGTAAATATCCAAATGGTCAGCATCCATTGAGGTTATAATAGCGATATCAGCTGATAAATGTAAAAATGAACGGTCATATTCATCTGCTTCAACAACCATTATGTTATTATTAGAAAGTAATAGATTAGTATTGTAGTTAGTTGCAATTCCTCCTAAAAAAGCAGTACAGCCAAATCCACTAGAGTGGAGTAAGTGAGCTAAAATACTAGAGGTTGATGTTTTGCCATGAGTGCCGGCAACGGCTATGGTAAATGCATCTTTCGAAATCAGACCTAGGGCTTCAGAACGCTTTAATAATTGATATTTTTTTGTTTTAAAATAATTTAACAAATAATGACTTTTAGAAATCGCTGGAGTATAAACAATCAAAGTTTTTTCTATGTTACCAACCCATTTTGGGATAAACTTTTCGTTGTAACTTAACTCAATACCTTCTTCTTTTAGAGATTCGGTTAAAGTTGTCTTATTTTTATCATAACCTCCTACTTTGTAAGATTTTGCATGGAAATATCTTGCTAAAGCAGACATTCCAATTCCGCCAATGCCAATAAAATATATCCTTTTAAAATCCATCATTTTTCAACTACTAATTTTAATACCTCGTCGGCAATTATCTGAGCAGAATTTAATTTTGCCAATTTATATATGTTATCTGAAAGAGTTTTTCTTTTGTCTTTATCCTTAATTAATATCTCTAATTCTGGAATTAGCTTTTTTATAGAATCTTTATCTGTTACTAAAATAGCGGCCTTATTTTCTTTTAGTGCCATCGCATTTTTTGTCTGATGATCTTCAGCGACATTTGGTGATGGCACTAAAATAGAAGGCTTTGCAACTAAACATAATTCGGAAATAGTGCTAGCACCAGCTCTAGAAATTACAATATCTGCAATACTATAAGCTAAGTCCATTCGAGAAATAAATTTCATAACACGAATGTCATAAGCCTCTTTTTTAAAAGCTATATTGTAAAATGAAGATCCTGTCTGCCATAATAACTGAACTCCCTCAGGAAATTTTTCAACCAATTTTTCCATTGTTTTATTAATAGTAAGAGCTCCTAGACTTCCTCCAACTACTAGTATAGTTATCTTGCTCTTATCGAATTTAAAATGTCGCAGTGCTTGTTCTTTCAGTTTAGTTATTTCTTGTAAATCTTGACGTATTGGATTGCCCGTAAAAAGTAATTTTTCTTTCGGAAAAAACTTATCCATTGATGGGTAAGCGACACAAATTTTGTTACTGATTTTGGAAAGCAGTTTATTTGTAATTCCTGGAAAAGAATTTTGCTCCTGAATTAGCGATGGAATTCCCATTTTAGATGCAACAAATAAAAGTGGTCCGGATGCATATCCTCCTGTGCCAACTACAACATCAGGCTTAAAATTTAGCACTATAAAAAACGATTTAAACAGGCTATAAATTAACTTAAATGGAAAAAGAAAGTTTCTTCTATCGCTTAGTTTTCTCTGAAAACCTGTAATTGGTAATCCTATAATTGGAAATCCAGCATTTGGAACTTTTTCCATTTCCATCTTACCTTTGGCACCAACAAATAATATGTCAATTGCGTCATTTTTCAATTTTAAAGCATTAGCTATTGCAATAGCAGGAAAGATGTGTCCACCAGTTCCGCCTCCGCTTACTATGACTTTCAAATTGCTCATACTTTAATTTTAGAAATACTTATTTCTTTACTCGTACTCAGAATGACTCCAATTGTTAGGCAAGTGAAAAATATAGAGACACCACCCATACTTACTAAAGGCAAAGTCTGACCTGTAACTGGAAAAAAATCAACATTTACGGCCATATGAATTAATGCTTGAAAAACTATACTTATACATAAGCCAACACCTAATAAAGAAGAGAAATTATCCTTTGCTAAATCAAATATTCGTTTACCCCGAATCATTAATATTAGATATAGCAGTAGAACGAATATTCCTCCAACTACACCATATTCTTCAATAATTATTGCATAAACATAATCTGAATAAGGGTGTGGCAAAACGTTTCTTTGTATACTTTTGCCCGGTCCTCTTCCTGTTATTCCCCCATTAACCAACGCTATTTTAGCTTGAACAACTTGGTGATAATCATCTCTATTTAACTCAGAATCTCGATCACTTGTAAAGTTTTTTACTCTATTTACCCAAGTCTCAGATCTAGGAATTAACTCTTGAACTACAGGTACATTAACAGCCAATAAAATCGCCAAACCAGCTAGCATAATAATAGAAGATGTTAGAGCTATAAGGTGTCTTAACTTAACCCCGCCAAAGAACATAATCATTAAACCACTTGAAAACAGAATCGCAGCAGTTGAAAAATTAGCAGGAAAAATTAAACCACAGATAGCAATTAATGGTGCAAAAACTTTTATAGACACCGTTTTAAAATCAGATAATGAAGGCTTATATTTTATTAATTGTCTTGCTAAAAATATTATAATTGATAATTTGGCAATGTCAAAAGTTTGAATTGTTTTATCCCCAATTTTAATCCAACGACTTGCATCATTTATAGATGCTCCGAAAAATAGAGTAAATAATAAAATCATTATAGATAGCCAAAACCCAAGCTGTCCTAGCCTAGAATAATATTTAACGGGGATTTTATGAGCAAAATACATAAAAAGGATACCAGCAATAATAGACTTAAAATGCTTAAGAATTAGATGCATTGTGTCACCATCATGCTTTGTATAAGCTAGTCCTCCTGTAGCACTATATACAACAAAAAGAGAAATTAATATGAGTAACAAAACTATTACCCATATTGATTTATCTCCTTCTAATTTTATGTATTTAAAAAAAGTATTCATTACAGGTTTCGCACACTCTTTTTAAATTCAAAACCTCTATGTTCATAATTTTCAAATAAATCGAAGCTAGCGCAAGCAGGAGACAACAATACTGCATCTCCTTTGTTTCCTAAAGAGTAAGAGCAATTTACAGCCTCTTTCATGTTTGACACAAAGTAAATTTCGATTCCTTTTTCAGAGAAAGCATTTTTAATAGAATCTA
>JBELHW010000073.1:0-7823 GCA_042091225.1 Cryomorphaceae bacterium
ATTGTAACACCTATACATGGATTGACGGAAATACATATAACAGCAATAATAACAGCGCAAACTTTACTCTTACCAACAGTAACGGTTGTGATTCAGTCGTTACTTTAAACTTAATTATTGAAAATGCTACTTTCGGAATTGACTCTCAAGTTCAGTGTAAAACATATACTTGGATAGATGGAATTACATATACAACTAATAATAATAGTGCAATATTCGTCTTGACTAATAGTATAGGTTGTGACTCAATAGTTACACTAAATTTAACAATTATAAATGAACCTTCTTTTGAAATAGTTTATGATCAAAATTGGTGTGAAAAAGATAGCGCAAAAGAAGTTATTATAAATAATTCTGGTATTCCTCCTTTTCAATATTCAATCGAAAAAAATCAAGAAGTTATTGAAGACTTCTACACTACGAATTTTTCAGATGTAATTACAATTAACGATTATGGTGTGTATTATCTTACTAATTACCAAGATGATATTTGCGATACTGATTCCTCAGCAAAAATTAACCTTATTTTTAGACCTTCTCCTTACGCTGATTTTACAACTATCCCTGAGGAAACAGACCTTAATAACCCAGAAATATTTTTCAGAAACATTTCAACTCCTAATTGTTTTTCTACCTGGAATTTTGGCGATGAATTTGGATCAGAAGATTTCAATTTTAACACTCAATATTCCTATATCGATACAGGTATTTACATAATCAACTTAAATATTGAAAATCAATACGGATGTATAGATTCAACTTCACGAGAGGTAATTATTTATCCTCCATATGATATTTTTATCCCTACAGCTTTCAGTCCGAATAACGATGGTATTAATGATATTTTCAAACCCACTCTATATGGAACTACTAGTTTTAAAATGACCATTATCAATAGATGGGGAATGCTTATTTACAGTACGGACGACAAAAATAAAGGCTGGAATGGAATATCATCTAATAATTCAGATTCATTCATGAGCGGAAGTTACACCTACAGAATTGACGTGACTGATTATTTCGGTAAAAAGTATTATTATATTGGAAATGTATTACTTATTAACTAATACATTATGATTTAAGATTTTATGAATTCATAGAACTCATTTCTTGTTTTAGTAGAATCAATAAATTCTCCCGTTAACTTGGATGTTTTCATATTAGTTCCCTGGTGACCTACTCCTCTACATTGCACACAATTATGAGAAGCTTCAATCATTACAGCTACACCTCGATTGCTAGAAACAATTTTACTAATTGCGTCGTGTATTCTTACAGTTAAGCTTTCTTGAATTGCACCTCTTCTTGCGAAATGTTCTACAATTCTATTTAACTTACTCAAACCTATAATCTCCTGATTTAATTGTGGAATATAAGCTATATGAGCTTTACCCATAATAGTTTGATGATGGTGAGAGCACATAGAAATAACAGGTATATTACCTTCAAAGATGATGCCATCGTACTCGTAATTAGGGAAAGTCGTAATTTGTGGAAAAGCATTGTACCTACCAGACCATAAATCGTTAACATATGCTTTAGCAACCCGTTTAGGTGTATCCATAGAATTAGGATCGTTTTTCCAATCACAACCGAGTGCTTCTAAAAATTCACCAAACTTAATAGCAGCTTTTTTTATCATCACCTCTTTTTCAGAATCGTTAAGAGGACCATTTATATTTATTCCGTCAGCAAAGCCAATGTTTCTTAGCTCAGCATTAATATCAATAATGCTTGAAAAATGAGTTTTGTTAAGATTAGAGTCTTTCATAATTATTTTGTATAATTTTTACATAGTCAAAGTTATACATTTTAAATGACTTTAATAATATATTGGCTATAATTTTAATTAAAGCTTATTTTACTTCATGAAAAAAGTATTAATTACAGGTATTTCTGGTTTCATCGCCCAACATTGCGCAGCTCAATTACTTATTAAGGGATATGTAGTGAAAGGTTCTATCAGAAGCGAACAAAAAAAAGAAGAAATCAAAAAAGGATTTATCAAAAACAAAATTCCAATTAATAAACTAGAGTTTTGTAATCTTGATCTTTTATCAGATGAAGGTTGGGAGCAAGCAATGCAAGATTGTGATTATGTTTTTCATATTGCATCACCATATAATATTAAAGTTCCTAATGATGAAAATAAAATCATAAAACCTGCAGTGGAAGGAACTCTTAGAGCCCTGAAATTTGCAAAAAAAGCAAGAATAAAAAGATTAATTCTTACCTCTTCAATCGTAGCGATGATGGGGAAAGATTCAAATACTAATAAAAATTTAAAGCCTTCTCATTGGACAAACTTAGATTGGGATGATATAACACCCTACATTAAAAGCAAAACTCTTTCTGAACTTGCAGCATGGGATTTTATTAAAAATCAAGATGGAGAATATAAATTAGAATTATCTACAATTCATCCTGCAGCTGTTTATGGGCCTTCAATAACTGAAAATTTAAATGGGGAATCCATGAGCATGATCGTAAAGCTTATTAAAGGAAAGATACCATTATTGCCGAAAACTTCAATTGCTATCTCGGATGTAAGAGACGTTGCTTTAGCTCATGTTTTAGCTATTGAAAAAGAAAAAGCAAAAAATAAAAGATTTATTGTAGCTAGTAATAAAGCATATTCCATCAAACAATTAGCAGAAATAATAAAGAAAGAAGGATTTAAAAAAGTTAGTTTAAAAACTGCTCCCTCTATGTTCATACGATTTATTGCAATTTTTAACAAAGAGGCAAAAGGAATGATTCCTTTTATTGATAAAACAATTAGTACAGATAATAGTCAAACTAAGGACGTTCTTGATTGGGAACCAATTGAGGTTAGAAAAACCATCATTGATGCCGCACATTCAGTAAAATCAGTATTAAAAACTTAAAATGGATTAGTTGCCCAAACATTTAATTCAGTTATAAAACCTTTATCTTCCATTTCTAAAACAGCTACTATTGAGTGAGCAATTTCATGGGCAGATAATTTTTTACTCTCCTCTTTCCTTTCTATCCTTTCCTCATTATAAAAGGCTGTAGTTACTTCACTAGGGTTTAACTGACAAACACGTATGTTAAATGGCCTTAACTCAGCTTGCCAACATTGGGTAAGAGCCCTAACGGCAAATTTTGAGGCTGAATAAACACTCCCATTTGCGAATCCTTTCAGACTCGCTGATGAGCCGATATTTATAATCGTTCCCGATTTAAACAATTTCATAGAAGGGATAAGTTCTTTTGTCAATAAAGCTAAACCAAATACATTAGTATTAAAAATAGTTTGAAATTGATCTAAACTTAAATCTTCTAGTTTATCAAAAGTTCCAATTCCTGCGTTATTTATTAATACATCGATTTTGCCATCTAATAATTCAAGACACTTTGTAGCATTATTACTTATATTATCTAAGTCAGAAATGTCAAACAATATAGTTTGAGCACCACTGAAGTTATGAGCTAAATTTAATCTGTCTTGTGATCGTCCGGTTATTAAAACATTAGCTCCTTTATCGACTAAATATTTAGCAGTTTCTTTGCCAATACCAAGACTTCCACCAGTAACAAGAATATTTTTTCCTTTTAAAACCATTATATTATTTTTAATATTTACAAAAATACAATCTTTTAAAACATGAAATGATATTTTTGCATTTAACAAATGGAACCAAAAAATCATATAATCATATATTTTGATGGAGATTGTAATCTCTGTAACTTTTGGGTTAAAAAAGTTTTTGATTTTAATCCTAAAAAAAATATATACTTCGCAAGGCTCAATAGTAAATTTAGCCAAGAAAGACTAAAAGAATTTACTAAAGATACATCTAATATTAATTCTATAATTGTAGAACAGCAAAAGAAAATTTTTATCAAAAGTGAAGCTATATCGATAGTGTTAAGTCAATTACAATTTCCTTTTTCACTCTCTGCTAAAGTTCTATCGTTTACTCCTAAAAAATTTAAAGATTTCCTCTACGATATCATTGCAAAAAATAAAGTTAAAATATTCGGAGTCTCGAAAAAATGTGATTACAGATCAATACGTTATGAGAACAGAATGTTGGATTAAATAAAATTCATTTTTTAAAGTGAATAATTAGACGAGAAATTAATCATCACAAAAAAAAATTAATTTAGCTTCTAAAAGTGTATAATTTACACTAAGTTTGTGTTATCAATAATTAATTAACACAGGCTGTCAAGTAAATTCATAAAAATTACGTTTCGATCATAGTTTTTTTAGTTAGCACTTCAATATGAGTTTTTTGTTTTATAAAAAATCCTGGACAGCTTGTGTTTTTTTAACAATTTATTTTAGTTTTTATCGTTTTAACCTGAAAATAATTTTCTTATTTTGATTGATAAGTTTTTTGTTTTTTTTGAAAAAATTATAATTGTTAATATAAATTTGGCGCCATGAGTAAAAAAATCGGAAGACCATCTACAGCTAAGAAGAAATTAAAAGACGGATACTATTTAGAAGTACTTTTAAAGGATGCTGTCAAACCAATAAGAATATTACGTGAAACTGAGGACGGACTTGAACAAGCTAAAGAGCAGTTTAAAAACCATAAGCTAAAATATTTAGGTCAAGTGAAAAGCAACCTATGGCTAGACGGAGACAATAAGGGTAAAAAGACTGCCTAAGCGATACAAATTTTGCAAAAGCCAGTTACATTTACATCAATTTCTTTAATCCTATAGCCTACTAAGTCTAAATCAATTGAATCAGACTCTATACATTCTGTTTGAAGACACTTATCACAAGTAAAATGTATGTGGTGGTGTTTATGCATTTCTGAAGTACACGACTCCTTACATTTTGCATATTTTTTAATCTCTCCACTTTTAATAATATGTATTACCCCTTGATCTTGAAACAACTTAAGTGTTCTATACAGAGTAATGCGATCAAACTTACCTAAATTTGATTCAATCTCATCTAAGCTCAAAGCATATTCTACGCCCTCAAACAATGAGTAAACCTTTTCTCTAAATGGTGTTGATCTAAAATTAAAATCTTTTATCATCTAAAATAATATTTTGCAACATTATTGCATTTAATTAATTATAAAGTATATTTGCAACATTATTGCAATAATATGAAATTAAATCTGTTAATTATAACCTTTTTGATACCTAACTTTTATTTGTTTGCTCAAATAAAAAGCTATGTTTTCGATTCCGAAAAAAAAGGGCTAGAAAATGTAGAAATATATTTACCAGATTACGATTTGATTTTGTTGAGTGATAAAAATGGCCAATTCGAATTACCATCAAAACAAAACATTTTTTTAATAGCTAGTAAAGAAGGATTTAAAACTACTTCTTTAAAACTAAACGAAGAGAAAACAATAAATTTAATTTTAGAAAAGCTTCATGTAGAATTAGATGAAATAATAGTTTCTACTATCAATAGTAAACTAAGTTCAAACCAAACATTAAATATAAGTTCCAAAAAAATTAAACATATAAATAATAACAGCAGCAATTTTGTTCATGCACTTAATAAAATATCAGGAATCGATAATATCTCCACTGGTGCAGGAATAAATAAAGTAGTTGTTAGAGGACTTTCAGGAGTAAGAGTTGTAACTTATATAAATGGAGTAAGAATAGAAAATCAACAATGGGGATCGGATCACGGGATAGGTTTTACTAGCTTAGGTTTTTCATCTGTAGAATTAATGAAAGGTCCATCAAGCATCATGTTTGGTGCAGATGCGCTTGGGGGTGTTTTATATTTTGTAGACGAGCCGTTTGAAAAAAGTGAAAAAGTTAAAATCGCATACAACACTATATATGAATCAAATAATAGATATTTTAACAATCAATTAAGCACAAAATGGTCATCTAATAATTTTAAAATTAACGCATACGGCGAATATGGTAGGGCATCAGATTATCAATTACCCTCGGGAAGATTTTTATACAACTCTAGATTTGACAACAAAGCATTTAAAATAATTATTGGTTACAACAAAAATCGTTGGCTAGTAAACGCAAAATATCAATTAAACGACAACTATATGGGAATTCCAGGACATAGTCATGAACCAGAACCCGATATAAGTGATTTAACATCCAATAATTCTTACAGAAACAAAACAAGGCCAATTCAATTTGTCAATAACCAAATTGCAAATATTGAAAATACACTTCTTTTTAAAACATCTAAATTAAAATTAGATTTAAGTTATTCTTTAAACAGATTGCAGGAATATGAGGCATGGACAGTTCCTGAAATTGATCTGAGTGTGGAAAGTAGACAATGGAACCTTAGGTGGATAAAAGAAATAAAAAACAATTTTAATTTGACTCTAGGGACTCAAGGCAATAATCAGTATAACAGAAACCAACCTGCAAGAAGTCAACTGATAGATGATGTTAATTTATCAGACCTTGGATTATACGGATTAATAGATTTTGAATCTGATATTATTAATTTATCTCTTGCAGCAAGAGTAGATCAAAGAGATATAAAAACTATAGATACGGATATTTTTACAGAAAAGTATGATGGAAATAGCATTGCATTTGGATTAAATAAATCAATAAACCAACATACCATTAAAGCGAACTATTCAAGTGCAATTAGGACTCCACATTTAACCGAATTACTTTCAAATGGCGTTCATCATGCTACTGCAAGATTTGAAATAGGTGATAGAAATCTTAAAGTAGAAGAAGGAAAACAACTTGATATAAATTATGAATTGGCAAACGAACATTTAGGCTTCATTGTAAACCCTTTTATTCACAATATTAAAAATTATATAAATCTGAATCCTACAGGCAACACAAATGAAGATAATTATCCGATTTTTGAATATCAACAAATTGAATCTGTTAATTTAAAAGGAGCGGAATTAAACTTACATTATCATCCACATTTTATGCATCAGTTACATCTTGAACAAGCATACTCCTTTATTCAAGCAACTAGCGATGAAAATTTAAACTTAGCATTAATCCCAACTAATAAAATATTTTCTGAAGCTAGTTATATTATAGAAAATTCAAAATTTATACAAAAAGTTAGCTTAACACATAATTATCATTTTGCAAAAACCGATGTTGCATCCTACGAAAAGGAATCGAAAAAATATCAATTATTTAATGCATTTGTAGAATGGAAATTTAAAAATAACTTGAGTGGAAACATTGGTTTAAGAAATATATTAAACACTGAATATATCCCTCATCTATCGTCACTAAAAAGATATAATGTGTTTAACCCTGGACGATCTTTATATTTTAAGATAAATATTAAACTTTAATTATTAACTAAACAAATCAAAATGAAAAGAATCCTATTATTAAGTAGCGCGTTATGCCTCATTTTTGCTTGTTCTTCAGACGAACTTGATTGTCATGAATGTCATATCGCTTTTTTAAATGCAAACAATGTAGAAATAGAGTATGAACTTGGAGAATACTGCGAGTCAGAACTAGAAGATTTAGAGCAAAACGGCTACAATCTTACGGTGGCACAAGTTGTAGGTAACGACACTATACCTGCTGCAATGTATGACCCGAGTGATATTCATTGCGAAGAACATCACGACCACGAGGATGAATAATTAAATAAAAAAGGCTAGAAAATTTTTCTAGCCTTTTTTTTTATCAATTTATAATATATTAATGGAGTATAACTTTTTCATTTATATCGCCAAAACTTGTGGATATCTCTAAAAAGTAAATACCCTTTGGTTTATTTCTCATATCAATTACTTTATTGTAAGATCCAACAAACTCTGTTAACTCTTCAGTGTATACTTCTTCACCAATCATGTTAACTACTCTAACTGTCATTGTTTGTG
>JBELHW010000013.1:0-39305 GCA_042091225.1 Cryomorphaceae bacterium
AAAGTCTTGCACCTTCGGGATTCATTGTCATTGAAACCTCAGGAGTTCCGTTTGTTGGACTAAAATCTTGTCTTGCATCTGTTACAACATCACCTTCTAGGGCTGCCTTACCATCTCTAGTCGTAATTTTTAGAGCTATGAGTTGAACAAAGTCTCCATTCTCGTCAAACGGCTTAACAGACCATGCAAATTTCACATCTCTAGGTAAAATATTTTTTACTTCTTCAGTTTTCAGAAAAGCATTTACCTGTGCCGTATCTTTTACTGCTGAGAAGCCACAAACAGGTCCAGGATTTGGTTGCCTTGACTGATTTAAATTTGGATTTAAAACTGCATAGAAAGGATTTTCTTTAGCAAAGTCATCAAAAGTTGTAGTGTCAGCATCTAAGGACTCATCACTTAAAAGTTCATTTATAGAAAGAGAATCGCTAACTTCAACTACATCATCTTCTACTATATTTTCTTGCTCATCTTCAACTTGAGATCTTAAATAAGTGTTTACATTGTCGATAGACTGAATAACTTGGGAATACTCGTACGTTTCCCAAAACTCTAACTGAGCTGTTCCTTGCAAAAGCTTTCTAACTCTTTCTGGATCTTTTACTCCTGGTAATTCAACTATTATTCTACCTGAGCCATCTAATCTTTGAATGTTTGGTTGAGATACTCCAAAGCGGTCAATTCTAGATCGCAGGATATTGAATGATCTTTGGATTGCATCTTCTACTTCTAATCGAATCACACTAATAACTTCATCATTAGTTGATGATGTTTTTAATTTATCTTTCAAATCGGATGTATAAAAAATAGCTGCTAATTTTGAATTAGGATTAAGTTCCGTAAATGAATTATTAAATAAGGTAACAAAATCATCTTGACTATCTTTTTGTTTTTCAATAGCTAGAGCTATAGCATTGTTAAAACCTTCATCTTTACTGTAATTTGACATTGCTTTAATAACATCAACCACAGAAACCTCTAAAGTTACATTCATTCCACCCTTGAGATCTAAACCTAAATTTAATTCTCTTGATTTACATTCATCATATGTGTAACTTCCTATGAATTTATATACAACTTGAGAGCCAATAGAATCTAGATATAATTTTTCTTTCAACTCATCACCTTCACTATATACAATCGCATCATTTTCAATGTTATCTACTTTCCAAGTAAAAGAAAGTTGATAAAGACAAACTATCGCAAATATGATAGCAAACAACGAAACAAAACCTTTATTTTGCATAATATAATTAATTTTAGAATCGGCAAATATAGAGTTTCATATTCGAAATAGCAATTTAATTATTTAGTACTTAAAGAACGATTTGTAACAATATTCTTATCAAGCAATAATATCTTCTAAATTAGATTTGTTAAATTTGCAAAACTTATGAAACAATTTTTTATTATTATTTTATTGCTTTCGTTCAAGTGTAGTTTCAGCCAATTTTTAAATAGAGCTAATCTCTCTTTCTTCGAAAACGGAATTACTATTGAAAATCCACTTACGGGAGGATTAAATTCATGTCAGTTTTCAGAAATTGACCTAAATCTTGATGGCACAAAAGATTTATTTGTTTTTGATAGATCAGGCAATAGAATAATGCCTTTCATTTGCACTTTAACAGAAAATGAAGTTAGTTATAAATTTGCTCCTGAGTACATTAAAAACTTTCCCGAATTTGACAGTTGGGTTTTACTAATTGATTATAATTGTGATAATAAGTCAGATATTTTTACCTATAATCAGTCTTTTGTTAGAGTTTATTTAAACACCTCTGATAACGACTCTCTTACTTTTGAATTAACCAAAGAAGCTATAGTTTCTGACTTGACTTCTATTGTAAGTCCTATTTTTATATCCTACGTAGACATTCCATCTATTATAGACGTAGACAATGATGGTGATTTAGATATTCTAACTTTTCAACAAAGCGGAGGAAATATAGAATATCATCAAAACCAAAGCATTGAACTATATGGAAATTGTGATAGCCTTGTCTTTAAATTAGAAACTGATTGTTGGGGGAATTTCTTCGAAGGTCTTAATAGTTATGACTTAAATAGTTGCAATAACGAAATAGCACCAGCAATGGAAAGTCGCTTCGGTGGATCACATAGCGGATCGTCTCTTTTAGCTTTAGATATTGATGGAGATAACGACAAAGATATTTTATTGGGAGATGTGTCTTTTAACAATATCAATTTATTATATAACGGAGGAAGCGATCAAGAAGCAAACATGATTGATGTGAATCAAGAATTTCCAGTTGGACTTGGAACAAATATAAGCGGAGATATTAATTCTTTTCCCGCAATGTTTTACATAGACATTAATAAAGACAACGAAAGAGACTTAATCATTTCTCCTAACATTGCGAATAATTCAGAAAATTATGAAAGTATAAAGTTATTCTATAATACTGCTCAGGATGAGGCTCCATTATTTGAGTTTAGCCAAAATAATTTTTTACAAGACAATACAATAGATTTAGGTACTGGTGCTAATCCTTGTGTACTTGACTACAATAATGACGGCTTAAAGGATTTACTTGTTGGCAATTATGGATATTTTAATAATGGTGATCAAATCAGTCAACTCGCATTATTTAAAAATGTTGGTACAAATACAAGTCCTAGCTTCGAACTTATTGACAGAGACTTTGGCGGAATTTCACAAATTCCATTAAATATTACTTTAAATATACCCGTCAGTGGTTTAACTCCTACAATTGGCGATTTAGATAATGACGGAGATAAAGATCTTATCTTAGGAGATGCTAATGGTAAAATTCATTTTTTTAAAAATACAGCTGCATTAGGAGAAAATTCTAATTTCGAATTAGAATCAGTCAATTTTTTCGATATAGATGTTGGTCAATTTGCCGCTCCATTTTTATTTGACATTAACCAAGACAATCTACTAGACCTGATTATTGGAAGGCTTAATGGAACTATAAGCATTGCAATTAATAATGGAACAATTAGCAATCCTGTTTTTGATGTATTGCAAGATAATATTGGAGAAGTAGACGTTTCCAATGATGAAGGCACTTATGGCTTTAGTAAACCATTTATGTTTGTAGAAAATAACGAAATAAAAATGCTAGTAGCTAGTGAAAGTGGTTACATTTATTTTTATGATAATATAAATGATATTAATGAAACATTCAACTTATCTACATTGAGTTTTCAAAACATAAAAGATGGCATTAAAACGAGTCTTGTTTTTGAAGATTTTAATGGGGATAGTAAAAGAGATATGTTTTTAGGAAATGAAAGCGGTGGATTAATTTATTTTGAAAACAATATTCAGTCAAACGGATCCAATATTTTTTCTGTAAACAAATTAGATTTTAACTTTTATCCAAATCCTAATAAAGGAGACTTTTTTATTGACACCAAAA
Source organism: Cryomorphaceae bacterium (assembly GCA_042091225.1). Taxonomy (GTDB): domain Bacteria; phylum Bacteroidota; class Bacteroidia; order Flavobacteriales; family UBA7312; genus JABAYQ01. The sequence goes on from JBELHW010000013.1 coordinate 3,411, forward strand.
CTAGATCGAAAATTGAAATAATCAATTTGCTTGGTAAAACAGTATATTCGAAAGAAATAAACAACTCACAAATTATACATTGTAATACTTTAAAAAAAGGTTCTTATTTTTTGAGAGTTAGTCAAGGAAAGTTTTCTGAAACAAAAAAAATTATTATAAAATAAAGAAAGGTAGTGAAACCACTACCTTTCTTTAATAATAAAGTTGATTTAAAAAGTTAAATCAATCCCATTTCTTTTAGGGAATTATTTGTTGCACTAACTCCTTCAGCAGATAATTTTAATTGTTGAGCTTCATCTTCACTCATCTCAATTTCTACAATTTTTTCAACACCGTTTTTACCTAAAATGACTGGTACCCCAATTGTTAAATCTTTCAGTCCATATTCGCCGTCTAACATAACAGAACAAGGGAACATTTTATGTTGATCACAAGCAATAGAATGAACTAATGCAGAAACTGCTGCTCCAGGAGCATACCAAGCAGAAGTACCTAACATTCCTGTTAATGTAGCTCCACCAACTTTGGTGTCTTGTTTAACTTTTTCTATTCTTTCTTGGGATAAAAATTCCGATACTCTAACACTATTTCTAGAGGCAAGACTTATTAATGGAACCATACCCTTATCACTATGACCTCCTATGACCATTGCCGAAACATCAGAAGATGGACAGTCCATAGCTTCACTCAATCTGTATTTGAATCTTGCGCTATCGAGAGCTCCTCCCATTCCTATTATTCTATTTTTTGGTAGACCGGTAACTTTATGAGTTAAATAAGTCATCGTATCCATAGGATTACTAACAATTATTAGAATTACATCAGGAGAATATTTTATTAAACTTTCAGAAACAGTTTTAACAATTCCAGCATTAATTCCAATCAATTCTTCTCTAGTCATTCCAGGCTTTCTTGGAATTCCACTAGTAATAACTGCGATATTACTACCTGCTGTTTTAGAATAATCGTTGGTACTACCTACAATTTTAGTATCAAAACCATTTAAAGAAGCTGTTTGCATTAAATCCATTGCTTTACCTTCCGCAAAGTTTTCTTTTATGTCAACTAGCACTACCTCTGAAGCAAAGTTTTTAATTGCTATATATTCGGCACAACTAGCTCCAACTGCACCTGCTCCTACTATTGTTACTTTCATAATATTATATAAATTTTAATGTTTGCAAATTTAATAATTACATTCAAAAATTTGGATAAATTGAATTTAAAATTGTGAGGAAAAAATCATTTTCAAAAAAGTAAAAAAAATTGTATATTTAGCATCCTTAACAATCCACAAAAAATGAAACATTTTTTTTCATTAATACTGCTTTTTACTGCACTCAATGCTTTCAGCCAAATTGATGCTGGAACAGATATAACTATTTGCGAAATCGAACCAGTTAACCTTTCTGCAATTTATACACCAAACTCTGTTGGTACAAGCGACTACACCATAGAATCAATTCCATTTAATGCTGATCCTTACGAAGGCACAAACATTCCTGCTTTAACAGACGATTCGTATTCTGGAGTAGTTGATATAGGTTTCAATTTTTGTTTCTATGGTAATGTATATGATCAGTTAATTATTTCTACAAATAATTATTTGTGTTTTGACCTCACCGATGCTAACGGATATTCTCCTTGGAATACTGTTCCTGTTCCGACTGGAGGAACAGTTTCAAATAGTATTTTAGGTCCTTGGATGGATTTAAATCCTAATAATGGAGGAAGTTTAGAATACCAAGTTCTTGGAGTCGCTCCTTTTAGAAGACTTGTGGTTTCCTTTGAAGATTTTGGGTACTTTTCTTGCAATACAATGCAATACAATGGCCAAATCAAAATTTTTGAAACAACCAACGAAATTGAAATACATGTTGATGATATGCCTCTTTGTAACACTTGGAACAACGGCGAGTCTGTTTTAGGTATTGTAAACGAAGATGAATCTCAATTTGCAATTGCTACAGGCTGGAACAATACACAACTTACAGGAGAAGATGTTGCTTTTAGATTTGTTCCATCTGGAGTTACTGGAACTAACGTAGAATGGTTTGATGATTTAGGAGTTTCTTGTGGAGTTGGAGTGGATGTAACAGTCAATCCTACTACTACAACTACCTATACTGTTGTCGCACAAGAATGTCCAGATAATTATACTGATCAAATTACTGTTAATGTTTCGACTGCTATCGCTGTCAATCCTGTTATAGATGATAATATTTGCCCCGGTGAAAATGTTGGTAGTATTGATATTTCACCATTAGGAGGATCTAGCCCCTTAGCTTTTCAATGGAGCTCTAGCAACGGATATTCTTCAAATAATGAAGATATTTTTAATTTAGGAGAAGGGGATTACAATTTAACAATTACAGACGCATTAGGTTGTCAGACACTTGCAGGACCTTTTACGATATCTCCACCGCCATTACCATTTGAGGTTACCCAACAAATTACTCCAGTTAGTTGTTTTGGATTTAGCGATGGGCAAATAAATACATCTACTAGTGGAGGAAATTCTCCTTACTCTTACGCTTGGACTGGTGACGGAGCTATTTCTGGGGATGGTACTAACTTAATTTATGATTTATCTACTGGTAACTATTCTGTAAATATTACAGATAATAATGGCTGTGTTTTCAATACTTCTTTTTATGTTCCTGAAAACTCAGCTCTTTCAATAAATACAACAAGATCAGATTATAATGGATTTAATATTAGGTGTTATGGAAATAATGATGCTTGGATTTCTACAGACGTATCAGGAGGATTATTACCATACACTTATGTTTGGGAAGATGAAAACAATAATATAATCTCAAATAATCCTGACTTATATGATGCTGAAGCAGGCAACTATACCTTAACTGTTACAGACTTAGAAGACTGCCCTAATGTGATTGAATTCTCTCTAAATCAACCAGATTCAATCTCTCTTGATGTGTCAAATTTTAACCACAAAAGCTGTACATATAATAATGACGGGATGCTAGACGTGGCAAGTTGGGGAGGCCCAGACTCTCCACCATATTCGGAAAACTATTTTGATATGGTTTATACTTGGACAGGACCAAATTCATTTTATTCCAATCAAGAAGATATTGATAATTTAACAAACGGCATTTATACTATTGAAGCAAAAGATATAAATGATTGTACGAACAAACTCTCTTTTGAAATAACTGAAAATGAAGAGGTTATAGCAGATTATAGAACTATAGATGATACAGTAACTATCAACTATCCTATCATAAGTTTATTTGACAATTCTCAAGGACAAATAGTTGATTGGTATTGGGAATTGAGTAATGGTTTTTTCTCTAACTCTCAAGATGTAATAGAATTAGATCTTACGACAAATCTTATAGAAGTTGGACAAGTTTCTCATGAAGTTACTTTAATTGTAACAGATGTTTACCAATGTAGCGATACAGTAAATGGAATCATCTCTATTAAAGACGAACATTCACTTTACGTTCCAACTGCCTTCACCCCTGACATGGACGGTTGGAATGATGTATTTGAGGTAGATTTTCATGCAATTAAAGAGCAATCTTTTAGGTTAGATATATTCGACCGCCTTGGTTCAGTAATTTTTTCCACTTCCGACCCTAATTTCAAATGGGATGGAACAAATCAAAATTCGGGATCAGAAATTATTACTGGAGCATATACTTATAATATTTCATACACTGACTTTGAAGGAAGGAATTATGATTTTACAAATTGTAAAAATTGTATGGGGACAGTAACTATTATTAGGTAAAGAAAAAATATAAATAAAAAAAAGACCTTTCGAATGAAAGGTCTTTTTTTTTAAGCTCAATTTATCACTATATATCAATATTAGCATATTTTGCATTTTGCTCGATAAACTCTCTCCTAGGTGGCACTTCATCTCCCATTAGCATTGAAAACACTCTATCGGACTCAACCCCATTTTCTATAGTAATTTGTCTAAGTGTTCTAACTTCAGGATTCATAGTGGTGTCCCACAACTGCTCAGCATTCATTTCACCTAAACCTTTGTATCTCTGAATTGTAGCACCGTTCATTTCCTTTAGATGGGCGTCTCTTTCTTCATCGGACCAGCAATACCTTTGATCTTTTCCCTTCTTTAATAAATAAAGTGGTGGGGTAGCAATATATAAATACCCACTTTCAACCAATGATTTCATATACCTAAAAAAGAACGTTAGAATAAGGGTAGCAATATGTGATCCATCTACATCGGCATCAGTCATTATTACAATCTTTTTATATCTTAATTTGCTAAGATTTAAAGCTAAACTATCTTCTTCAGTACCTATACTAACACCTAAAGCAGTATAAAGATTTTTAATTTCTTCATTTTCGAATACTTTATGTTGCATTGCTTTTTCAACATTCAGAATCTTACCTCTCAATGGTAAAATTGCTTGAAAAAATCGATCACGACCCTGTTTAGCCGTACCGCCTGCAGAATCTCCCTCAACTAAGAAAATTTCACACTCTTCAGGGTCTTTACTAGAGCAATCTGCTAATTTACCAGGCAAACCAGATCCAGAAAGTACATTTTTCCTTTGGACCATTTCTCTAGCTTTTCTAGCTGCGTTCCTTGCTTGTGCAGCAAGCAAAACCTTTTGTACTATTTGCTTAGCCATTGAAGGGTTTTCCTCCAAGTAATTATTAAGCATTTCACCAACTGCTTGATCGACCGCACCTGTAACTTCTTTATTACCTAATTTAGTTTTAGTCTGTCCTTCAAACTGAGGCTCCATAACTTTAACAGAGATTACAGCGGTTAAACCCTCTCTAAAATCATCTCCAGCTATTTCGTACTTAATTTTATCTAACATACCTGATTCATCGGCATATTTTTTTAATGTTCGGGTTAATGCCCTTCTAAAACCAGCCAAGTGGGTACCCCCTTCATATGTATTTATATTATTAACATATGAATATAAATTTTCGGCATAGGATGTATTATAGTGCATCGCGACTTCTACTGGAATACCATTTTTTTCAGTTTCCATGTAGATAACATCATCTAATAGCTTTTCTTTATTTTCGTCGATCATTTCGACAAACTCTTTTAATCCTCTTTCGGAAAGAAAAACATCAGAAATTGGCTTTCCATCCTCATCTAAAGATCTTTTGTCAGTTAAAGAAAGTTGAATTCCTTTATTCAAAAACGATAATTCTCTTAATCTCTTTTGTAAAATTTCGTATTGATAAGTAGTTTCGATAAATATAGTGTCATCTGGACTAAATGTAACCGTGGTACCAGTTTTATCGCTAGCTCCTACTTCTTTAACAGGATACAAAGGAACTCCTATTTCATATTCTTGATTATAAATTTTACCATTTCTGTAAACCTCAACCTTCAAATGCTTGGATAATGCATTTACACAAGAAACACCTACACCGTGCAATCCACCGGAAACCTTATAAGAGTCTTTATCGAATTTTCCCCCAGCATGCAATACTGTCATTACAACTTCTAGTGCCGATCTTTGTTCTTTCTCATGTATGTCTGTAGGAATACCTCTTCCATTATCAGAAACTGTAATAGAATTGTCTTCATTAATAAAAACATCAATCTTAGAGCAATGACCAGCTAAGGCCTCGTCAATAGAGTTATCTACTACTTCATAAACTAGATGGTGAAGACCTTTAACGCCAATATCACCAATATACATGGCCGGTCTTTTCCTTACTGCTTCTAACCCTTCTAATACTTGAATATTACTTGCGCCATATTCCGGATTATTTTTAGCATTTTCATTCATTATTATATATGTTTTTTTGAGTACTAATTACTAGATAATAACAAATATAAAAAAAGAGTTTTTATATGGGCTTTTTGTAGCACTTAAAAAACTGCTACTTATTAACAAAAAGTGAATAAATCAATATCGATAAGTTATACCAAGCTGAATTTGAGGACTTAGTACAGAATAGTTTTGCCAAAGTTGATATCCACCGATTAAATTTTTAGCGGATAAATAAGAAGAAAAAACATTGTTTAGTTTATACTCCAAATATAAATTAACATCAATAATATTTTTTAATTGATTTTGAGCATCAATAACTCCACCATTTAAAGCAACACTTCTATCAAATTCTGCGAAAACCTCGGCACTTGCCAATATAGAGTTGGCTATATTATAATATGTTTTTAAGTTTGCTGTAAAAGTAGGTTTATAGTTATAGCTAGTCAAAGTGTCTAAATTATAGGAGTGGTAATTTAAAGACAATACAACTCCATTTGTAGAAGATAATTTATAATCAATTATAGAATGTAAATTTAAATGAGTACCGTTATCATATATAACTTTAAATTTATTTTGATAAGTAGAATTTATATCTAGCTCATAAAAAGGAATAAAATTAATTTTGGCATAAGATAATTCAGTGCTAAAAAATAGGTTAGACCCAAGCTTAGATTTCATCCCAATAAATGCATTATACTTAACATCGCTGTTTATTAAATCCAATGAGGAGTTACCATTATCCAAAGCGTTAAGTACAAAAGGATTTTCTTTGCTCAAGTTCAAATAAGAATTTGGCTCTATACCTCCATCTATTCCGGCATAAGCTCTTACAAATTCATCAATAAATGTATAATCTAAATACACATTAGGGTATATTGCTGTAGAAGTAATCGAAGAATCAGGATTATTTACCATTACATAGTTTATTCCATAAGCACCATCAATATTTTTAAACTCTTTGTATATAGTAGGAACAATTGAAGTTAAAATTTTTCGAGTTTCATCAAAATAAAAATTTACATCTTCCTTAATATTATTCAAGTCATAATCAATATCTATCGCTAAAGAATAATCAATTTTATTGTAGGAGCTCTTTAATTTTGATTTTATACCATAACTTCTTTCAGTATTCTCGTTTATATCGGAAACTAATACTTTAGCAAAATAGTTAGTATGTTTACGTTCATTGCTTCGTAAAGTGACATCAAAATTGGAATAACCCCAATATTGATTAAGTGATTCTTTTCCAACTTCACTTGTTGTACCGTAGGCTAAAAAATTATTACCTTCTCTATTTAAATTAGCATCAACTGTACCGAATTCAAATATTTTTTTTGCAAATAAATTAATATTTGTATGGCGCGAATCGGCATCAACTCGCTTATCAATCCTATCATTTTGAACATTCATGTAAGATTCTTTATAACCTAATCTTAAACCATAGTTCAATGTCTTATCCCTTGTTGAATTAAAGAAAAAGTCAGCATTAGGAAGAAAATAATTACCAACTCCTACATTAATAAGTGTGTTATACAGATTTATTAAAGGTTCTCCTTTTATTTGAGCCGCTTTAATGGTATCAACACCAAAAGAAGTAAGGTATTGATTCGAATTTAAGAAAAAATCAACAGCAGTGTTTACTTCAAATGTATCTTGACTTTGAGGTATATCCATTATTTTATTTGCTATTGGGACAGTCGGAATAAATGACTCTGTAACCTGAACTTCTTGAATCTGAATATCTGATTCTTGAGCAATTGAAGTGAAAGCTATAAATGCTAATAAAATAAAAATATTATTCTTCATCATCGTTATATATTTCTTCTTCTTCAAAATCAATGAGAAGATCAATTATTGTTTCGTTTTCTAAATCTGGAGAAGAGTCAGAATCTTCTAGCTGTGCCAATACGTTTAATTTCTCTTTTGCAATAATTTTAAGGTCCTCTTTTTGGTAGTTATCTACAATGCTTTGTAAAGTGGCTTTAGCTTGAAAATAATTTTCTTGTTCTAAATATGCATCAGACAAAAGGATAAAGCTTTTTGCGATGTAAAAATCATCATAATAGCTTTCTGCAATTTCGAATACAATAGACTCAACTGACTGAAAATCATCTTCAATAAACGAAAGCTTGGCTAATTGATATTTAGCCTGGGCTCCAAAGTAATTTTTATCCATTTCGGATATTTCAGTGTACTCTTTTTTTGCAGAATAAAACTCGGACAAATCAAATGAGTTATTGGCTAATAATAATTTAGCATCAAGAAAAAGTTGTTGATCTACTTTATCTAATTCTACAATTGATTTTGCATAAACTAAAAGTTGTTCTTTTACATTAAGCTCTTTATAGCACTTATATAAAGAAATTTTAATTGATCTAATCATTTCCTTTGAAGAAGCTATAGATAAAAGTTCTTTATAGTGCAATGCCGCAATACCATATTGCTCATTTTCGAATTCTATAGAAGAGGCCTGAGAAAGAACTCTTTCTTTAAACCTTATATCATTGAGTTCGTTTACATTTAAATATTCTTCTAATGCTTTTTCTTTATCATTTAATTCGTACAAAGATTCTGCTAAGTAAAATCTTGCAGAATTATTGAAAATTGGCTTATCAAAAGAAGTTAAATAATCTTGCAATGCCTTAGTTGACGCCTGAAAATTTTGCTTAAAAAACAAAGTCTCTGCACCATCAAAAGTGATAGAGTCTTGAGCAGCTATACTTACATTTACATCAGAAAGTCCATCTATAAAATTTAAGTATTGTTTCACATTACCTTGTTCGACAGAAACATTTTTAAATGCTGCCAAAGCCTCTTTGGATTCAGAGGTAGAAGGAAACATTTCTATAACATTTTTAAAATTTAAAGATGCTAATTCATAATTGTCAACATTGTAGTAATGAAGCCCTAGTTTAAGCATAGCAGACTTAACCAAACTACTTGAAGGGTAATCATTAGTAAGTTGATTTATAAGGTCAATTCCTTTTTTAAACGTTTCTTTATTATTTAAATAAACATCAGACAACATAAAAATAGCATCGTCATGGTATGGAGAATCCATAAACTCAGCATACAAAATATTAAGCAAAGATATTTTTTCCTCTATTTGATTAGTTAATCCTAAACAAATCACTTGCTGATATATAGAATAGTCTGTGTCAAAAATATTTTTCTTCTGAGCAATTTTATAAAAATCTATTGCTCTTTGATAATTTTTGGTTAGAAAGTAATTATCTCCTAGCCTCAAATAGGCATCATTATTTTTTTCAGTTGAAGATTCCATTTCAATAAACTTTCTGAACCAGCTAATAGAATTTAAATAATCTTTATTTAAGTAATATGAATAAGCTAGTCCATAATGAGCATTACTATATTGATTGAGATTTATAGAACCTGAACTAAAAATAAAGTCTCGATAAGACGATATTGCATTTTCATATTCAAACAAGGAGAAATAAGACTCAGATTTCCAAAAATAGGCTAAGGATGTTAAGTCTTCTCGAAGAGGGAATTTTAGTGATAAATCCAAATATTCTATTGCTTTAGAAAAACTATTGTCATTGAAATATTCTAATGCATAGAAATAGCTTGCTCTTTGAAAGGTATATTTTTGATCTAATGTTAAACTAGATAATGTTTGTAAGAAATTAACTGTCGACTCATAATCTTTAGTTGAAGCATATGCTCTAACAAGAATATCGCTAACCTCATCTTTATTTACACTATTAGGATACTCATTTAAATATTTTTTAATTGGATTAATTGCATCAGTGTATGAATTTGAATTTTGAAAAAGTAATTTTAAATAATTAAAATTAGCATCCTCTTTTAAAAAAGAATTAAAAGATAAAGAAGAACAAAATTTAAATGTATTAGATGCAAAACTTAATTGTCCCGATTTAAGATAACACTCTGCTAATTGGTATGCTGCATATTGTGATAAACTATCTTCTTGTTCTAGAATTTGATCTAAATAAGTAATTGCTTCATCATATTTTAGAAGCTTAGCATAACTATAACCTAATTGATATTTTTCTAACCTGTTAAGATTAGTATTGGCTTTGTATTTTTCCATGTAATGAATAGCCGATTCATAGTTTTTTCCAAAATAATAAGCATCAGCTACCAATCTGTTTAACTCATTGTTTCTAGAATGGTTTACACTGTCGATAAGAGGCAATGCATAATCAATTAACTTACTGTATCTTTTCTGAAAATAATAAATTTGAGCTATATAATATTTGCTTATCTGACCAAGAGATTTAACATTCTTTAATTTTTCGAAACCAGAAAGAGCAGTAGCATAATTTCCTTCGAGGTAAGCAATATGAGCAATGTAATAGTTTACTAATTTGTTAAATTTAAAATTTTCTGATTTTATTTCATGAAAAGATAATTTAGAGAGCTCGTAATCTTTGGTGAAAAAACTAGAATACCCCTGTCTAAAATAGAACATTATTTTATCATTTGAGCTTAGAACTGAAGGGTCTATTTGGGTCATTCTTGCTAATGATCGCTTGTAATCTTTTTGAATAAAATAAAGTCTAGCCAATTGATATATAGCATCATTAAAATAAAAGCCATCTTTATATGAATCAATATAATTTAAAAGTAAAAATTCGGCATCTTCGTTAAATAACTCTATAGCACAAATAGCAATATTTAGTTCTATTTTTTCTAACTCCTGAGAAGAAATGCTTGGGCAGTCTATTAATCCAACATAGAAGGACTGAGCTAAAGAATAATTATTTTTTGCGAATAAATTGTCAGCTAAATCTTTGTTGCAATCTGAAGAATAGCAAAGTTGTGAAACCAAAAAGGTACTTAACAAAAGAAGTAAATATCCTAAATTAATGTGCTTTTTCATAATAAGCTAATTTATCAAACATTAAAATTTCTAGAGAACAAGACATAATAAGTTATTAACAGAATAGATGTGTATAAAGAAGCCTTGTTGCTCGATTTAAAAAAATTAAATTTGTAGAAAGTAAAATTTATTTGACATGTCAAAAATAGAAGTTAATCATGCTGATATTTTTCAAAAGAAACACCTCATTCTTTCCGATGTTTCCTTTGATATTAAACCCTCAGAATTTGTATATTTAATTGGAGATACAGGTAGTGGAAAAAGTAGTTTGTTGAGAACCTTATATGGAGATCTTCCTTTGAAAAAAGGAACAGCTTCAGTTTCTGAATTCGATTTATTCAATTTAAAGAAGGAGCAAATTCCGTTTTTAAGAAGGAAAATTGGAATTGTTTTTCAAGACTTTCAGCTCTTGCCAGACAGATCAGTCTACGAAAATTTAGCCTTCGTTCTTCAGGCTACTGGTTGGAAAAACGAGCAAGAAATAAATGATCGAATAAAAGAAGTATTAGAAAAAGTAAATATGTATGATCATCTTTATAAAATGCCTCATGAACTATCTGGAGGGGAACAACAAAGAGTATGTATTTCTAGAGCACTATTAAATGAACCTAAAATAATTTTAGCTGACGAACCAACAGGAAATCTTGACCCTAATACAACAGATAAAATACTTCAATTACTTCACGACTTGTGTAAAGACGGATGTGCAGTCTTAATGGCTACTCACGAACATAATCTTTTGGAAAAATTTCCTTCTAAAATTTTTAAATGCCAAGACGGAAAACTTATTTCACTAAATTGAAAGTGAAAAAAAGATCTATAAATATCGTTTCGCTAGATAAACCTTTCCCCGACAACTACGGAGGAATTATTGATATTTTTCAAAAAATAAAAGCTTTACATTCACTCGGTATAAATATTCACTTACATTACTTTAGCGAAGACAATAAAAAAAGTAAAGAGCTCAATGAGTATTGTCAGAGTGTTCATTATTATAAACGAAATAAAAACTGGCAAAAATGGTTTTCATTAACTCCATTTATTGTTAAGTCTAGAGATAATAAATCACTTTTAAAAAAACTTTCTAAAAATAAATACCCAATACTTTTTGAAGGAATTCACACTACTTTTTTTGCTAATCACAAAAATTTTTCTAAAAGAAAGTTATTTCTTAGAAATCATAACATAGAGCAAAATTACTACCACTCTCTATTTACTAAAGAATCAAATTTTTTAAAAAAGTTCTTTTTCTACACAGAATATTTAAAATTAAAAAATTACGAAAACAGCTTAAAATCGATCAATTCTGTTTTTTCAATAACTGAAAAAGATAACTCTTACTTCAGCGCCTTTTATTACAGCGAATTAATTAACGTTTTTCATCAAGAAAAAGAAATAAAAACAAAAATAGGCAAGGGAAACTTCGCGCTCTATCACGGAAATTTATCTGTTTTAGAAAATCAGCAAGCAGCTTCATATTTTATCAATAAAATTTTTCAAAACATTGATTACCCTCTTGTAATTGCTGGTAAAAACCCTAGCAATGATCTTAAAAAAGAAATTAAAAAATTTAGTAACATAAAGTTAGTTGAAAATCCTAACGACAAACAATTAAATGATTTAATTGGTAGTGCTCACATAAACATAATGACTACTCAACAAGAAACTGGTATAAAATTAAAGCTTCTAAAGTCCCTATTTTTAGGAAGACATTGTATTGTGAATCATAAAATGCTTCATGGAACGGAACTATCCTCTTTTTGTAATGTAGCAAATAATAAAAAAGAATGGTTAGCACTAATTCACAAACTTCAAAAAAAACCATTTAGTCAAAAGGATATTGACTTTCGAAAAAAAATAAAAAATCTTTACAATAATGAAAAAGAAGCTAAAAAAATAATTGAATTTATTTTTTAATCTTATCAAATATTGTTTTTAGAATTTCTTCTTCTTTTTGCCAATTCAATTCTTGTTTGGCTTTTTTATATTCCGACTCTTTAAACTCTGAATGATGTAGCAATTCAATTTGAGCAGCAACGTCTTTAGGGTTTCGATTTTGCAATAAAACTCCAACATCATATTTGGTCATAATTTTCTCAACTTCTTTCAAAGGACTTGCAATTATTTTTAAATCGGAGTGTAAATAATCAAAAAGCTTATTAGGTAAACTATAGGTAAAACTTAAGCCAATTGGTTCTTCCAATAATAAGCCAATACTAGCCTGTTGGGTATAGTTTTTTAAATTTTTGAAATCAACTTTTCCAACAAACTGAACTCTTTGTGCAACACCAAGCTCATTACATAAAGGTTTTAAATAATCAAAACCCCCTCCTACAATAATTAAATTGAATTCTGGCAAATGCACCAAGGCACCTATAGCAAGATCTAATCCTCGACCTTTATTCAAGTTGCCTTGAAAAATCAATGTTTTTTTATCGTGTCGATTAATAGGAATATCCTCAAAATAAGGGACATTGCGGACTACTTTCATATCTACCTTAAGTTTATCACGAAAATGATCGGCTAAGGATTGACAAACGGTATAACTAAAATCTGTTTTTGGAATCAAGTAAGATTCTAAAACTTGCCAAAATCTCTTAATTAGAGGTCGATTAAATAATTCTGGGGAGTCGGAAAAAATTTCATGACTGTCAAAAACAAGGACATTAGCTTTCAGCTTTGAGAGTAAAAAATTAGGCAATAGAGTATCTAAATCGTTACTTAATAAGATGTCTGATTTTTTGAAAAGAAGAAAATAAAATAACCTTATACTATATTCAAAATAAAATAAGGGCCCTTTTTTAAACCATAAATTAAAACGATGTGTTTCATACTCTCTATTCAAACTTTTGCTATCATTTAACAAAAAACCTACCAATAAGACCTCAAAACCAAAAGAATGTAAACTAGCACAAACCTTATGAACCCTTTGGTCTGTACTCAAGTCATTAGTAACAGATACTATTATCTTATTAAACATAAGCGAAAATAATAAAATAGAGAACGTAATAAACAAGAACTATTTTCTAAATTTGGAAACATGTTTACAAACAATCAAAATCTAAAGTCTTTTAACACCTTCGGAATTGAGGCACATGCTAAATACTTTGCTCGATTTAAGTCTAGCAAAGATTTAATTGACTTACTACAACAAGTCACAAATCCTTTATTAGTTCTGGGGGGAGGTAGTAATATCTTATTAACGAAAGATTTTGAAGGAAGTGTTCTAAAAAATGAAATAGAAGGTATTGAGCTAATAAAAGAAAATGACATTCATTCTTATGTTAAAGTAGGTGCTGGAGTTATATGGCACAACTTTGTTCTGTGGGCAATCGAAAATAATTTAGGTGGATGCGAGAACATGTCCCTAATTCCGGGAAGTGTTGGAGCAGCACCAATGCAAAATATTGGAGCCTATGGGGTAGAGTTAGAGTCTATTTTTCATGAGTTAGAAGCTGTTTCAATAGAAAATAAAAGCATCAAAACATTTGATAATGAAGCATGTGATTTTGGATATAGATATTCTATTTTTAAAGGACCATTAAAAGATAAGTATATAATTACTTCTGTAACTTTCCGATTAAACAAACATCATAAATTAAATACTTCTTACGGAGCGATAGAGGAGCAGCTAAATAAAATGGGATTAGAAAAGAATATTAAAAATATCAGCAATGCAATTATTGCTATCAGGAAACAAAAATTACCTGATCCAAAAAAAATAGGCAATAGCGGTTCATTCTTTAAAAATCCGGTAATTGACAATGCTACATTTCAAAAATTAAAAAAAGAGTATCCAAATATTGTTGGGTACCCAGCATCAAACAAGCAAACCAAAATCGCTGCAGGGTGGCTAATTGACCAAGCTGGTTGGAAAGGATACAAAAAAAATGAGACTGGAGTGCATAAAAATCAAGCGCTAGTTATTGTTAACTACGGTAATGCTAAAGGAAAAGAAATTTGGCAGCTATCTCAAGATATTTTAGAATCTATCTTTGATAAGTACGGAATAACACTTGAAAGAGAAGTTAATATTATTTAATCTCTTTGTTTTTTGAAATTTCAGAATCATTCAATTCCTCTTTTTCTTGAGATTTATGACCTAAATTAATCATGTAAAAAAGACCTATTAAATATGCCGAAAATATTATAAAGCCTACGATAAACATTTTAGTTGACAGCATAATTATCTTTTATTATTATTAAAAAAATCATTTCTTCTTTGTCTTAATGCAACTGCAAATAACAAAATGGTTGCCGGCCAATGAGCCGAGTATTGGGCAGACTCAAAATCTCCAGTAAGACCTAATATAATAGAATACATCATAGCAAAAAAGGCTAGTATTATTGGATAATAAACTTTAAGAAAATCAACTAACTTGTCCATGTTTTTTTAATTTTTAAATACAAACCTAAATATATAAATTTTAAAGCTTGTTAAAATATCAATAGCAATCTTTTTTTATTTCAAATAAAAAAAGCAACTCATAATTGAGTTGCTTTTTTTGTGCGGATGAAGGGAGTCGAACCCCCACGCCGTGAAGCACTAGATCCTAAGTCTAGCATGTCTACCAATTCCATCACATCCGCAAAAAACAGATTGCAAATATATATTTTTTTAAGTAGCTTGTAAGTATCTCAAAAATAAATTTTAACGGTAAAATAGTAGAGTATACCATTCAAAATATTATTTTTGCTTAGTTACTTAACAATACTATGCTACACATAAAACCAAAAGATATTGAGGTTGCTCAACTCCATTCTTATCTACTTAGCTCTGTAGGTCCAAGACCAATTGCGTTAGCTAGTACTTTAGACGAAAATGGTAATCCTAATCTAAGTCCGTTTAGTTTCTTTAATATTTTTAGTGCTAATCCTCCAATTGCAATTTTTTCTCCAGCAAGACGAGTACGAAACAACACTACAAAACATACCTTAGATAATGTTCTCTCTAACAAAGAGGTTGTAATTAATATTGTTACGGAAGATATTGTACAACAAACGTCTCTATCAAGCACAGAATATGACAACGGCATAAACGAATTTGTAAAAGCAGGTTTTACCCCAATTGCATCGCAGACTATAGCGCCATTAAGAGTGAAAGAATCGCCTGTACAGTTAGAGTGTGTGGTTAACGACTTGATCGCCTTAGGGAACGAAGGTGGTGCTGGTAATTTAGTGATTTGTGAAATTAAAATGGTTCATATTAACGAGGATATTTTAGATGAAAATGGAAATATTGATCCAAATAAACTAAAATTAGTTGGACGAATGGGAGGAAACTGGTATTGTAAAACAACTAATGATTCTTTGTTTGAAGTTGTAAAACCAATTAGAAACTTAGGAATAGGAGTTGATCAAATACCCCAAAGAATTAGAAATAGCTATATTTTAAGTGGAAATGATTTAGGTATGCTTGGTAATATTGAAGCACTACCATCAGCCGAAGAAGTAGAAAGATATAAAAAAGAAAATTATACTATAAATGAAATTTTAAATTTTAGTACCGAAGATGAAGAAGCCAGAGAAGGACTACATCATCGTGCTAAAGAATTATTAAGCCAGGGAAAAATAGAAAGTGCCTGGAAAACATTATTGATTGATAAATTAAATAGATTATGAGTTTAGCATTAAATGGAAAATTAGTAAAACTACTAGATGTAGAAAGTGGAACTAGCAAGGCTGGGAAAGAATGGAAAAAACAATCATTTGTTATAGACACAGGTGCTCAGTACAACCCAGAAATTTGTTTTCAACTTTTTGGAGAAGATAAAATCACTATGTTAGATGGGATTCAGCCAGGAACAGAGATAGAAGTTTCCTTCAATCTTTCTTCTAGAGAATATAATGGCAAGTATTACCACAATATTGATGCTTGGAGAATAAATCGTTCTGCTGCTGCAGTTGTAGATGCTCCAGCACCAACAGAATCATTTGAAAATACTCCAAATTCAGAGGAAGACGATTTACCTTTCTAAATGTCTGATTGGTTAGCTAATATTTTTAGAAAGTTTCTGCCTACTCCCTTTACTATTGCAGTAATTCTAACCGTAGTAACTTTTATTTTAGCATCTTATTTTAACACAAATAATCAAGAGAAGCCAATTGCTTCTCTTTTTTTATATTGGGAAAAAGGTTTATGGGATAAAGATCTAATTGTTTTTGCTTTCCAAATGATGCTAATGCTTGTGTTAGGACATGTAGTAGCACTTTCTAAAACTGTAAATCTTCTTATTGAAAAAATGTCAACTCTTTTTACTAATACAGCCCAAGCAGCTGCATTAGTTACATTACTAACTCTACTAGTTAGTTTTTTTAATTGGGGGCTAGGATTAATTTTTGGTGCAATTCTTGCTCGTAAAGTTGGAGAATACGCAAGTAAAAACAATATTAAAATTCATTATCCAATTATCGGAGCAGCAGGATATTCAGGCTTAATGGTATGGCATGGGGGAATTTCAGGATCAGCACCAATCAAAATAGCAGAGCCAGGGCATTTTATGCAAGAAAAAATAGGCATAATTAGTCAGGATGCTACCATATTTTCTTCAATGAATATTAGTGTAAGCTTAATTCTAATAATCGTTCTACCAATAATCATGTACTTTTTAGGTAAGAAAAGTAATGGTATTAAAATAAATCTAGATTCATCTAAAATTGAAATTGGTAATCAAAAATTAGTTGGAGCAGAAAAATTAGACCATTCAAAAATAATAGGAAGTGTTTTTGGAATAGCTATTCTTAGCTATTGTTTTTATAAAGCCATTCTAATTCCAGAGGAGCTTAGCCTTTCGTTTATTACGCCAAACTTTATAAATTTATTTTTATTAGGAATGGCTATTTTTCTTCATCAAAACTTTAATCAGTTTTTAAAAGCTGTTTCTAAAGCTATAAATGGATCTTCAGGTATATTAATACAATTCCCTCTCTATTTCGGTATAATGGGACTAATGAAATACTCAGGAATGGTCACTGTTTTTTCCGATTTTTTTGTGCAAATATCTAACAGCACCACTTTCCCTATTTTCACTTTTATTAGTGCAGGAATTGTCAATATATTTGTGCCTAGTGGAGGAGGACAATGGGCTGTACAAGGGCCAATTATTATAGAGGCGGCTAATCAATTAGGTGTTCCAAACTGGAAAGCCATAATGGCTTTGGCTTATGGAGATCAAACTACAAATATGTTGCAACCATTTTGGGCTTTACCATTACTGGGAATTACAGGACTAAAAGCAAAAGAAATTTTACCATATACACTTATTCTAATGGTAGCCGGATCAACAATTTTTATAGTCGGACTATTATTGTTTTAATTTTTGACATCAAATGCATCTCGAATAGCATTTCCGAGCAACATAAAAGACAATACTAATAACATTATGGCTAAACCAGGGAAAATTGCTAAATACCCTTTACCCATTATAATATACGAATAATGATCTTTTATCATCGTTCCCCAGGAAGGAATTGGTGGCTGAGCTCCAATCCCTAAAAAGCTCAATCCTGCTTCGATTAAAATTGCTGAAGCAAAATTAGCTGCAGAAATCACAATTACTGGAGCTAAAATATTTGGTAAAACATGTTTAGTCAAAATTCTGAAATTAGCAAAGCCAAGAACCTGTGCTGCTTCAATATATTCTTCTTTACGAACAGACAATACACTTCCTTTAACAATTCGAGCTACTTCAACCCACATAGTAAGTCCGACAGCAACAAAAACTTGCCAAAAACCCTTGCCTAAAGCTAAAGAAATTGCGATTACCATTAATAATGTTGGAATAGACCAAACAACGTTTACTAACCACATTACAAAAGCATCGACTGTACCACCAAAATAGCCAGCAATAAGTCCTAAGCTAATTCCGATAATTAATGAAATAATTACAGAAATAAATCCAACTGCTAAAGACACTCTAGAGCCATAAAGAATTCTACTCATATAATCTCTTCCGAACCTATCCGTGCCAAGCCAAAAAGTACGTTCTTCCATTAGATATTGATCTTTTACCTGAATCCAATTATCAGAATTATATAAGGGTAAATAGAAAAAAGCATCATCTTGAATTTTAAAATTAGAAATCGGAATTTCTTTATAATCTGATTTTTTTCCAATAAAAATATCATGTAAAACAGAAGTCTTTTCTTGTGGATTTGGTATTTTTAAAATAGAAACTGTTTGTGCAGGAGCCAAAGTAGCTAACTCAATATTCATTTGATTAGCATAAGGAGTTGAATCTGTGAAGAAAGGGACGCCAAACAAAGAAATTATAAAGGTTATAAAAATAACGGAAAGGCCTAAAATTCCTAGTTTATTTTTCTTAAACTTTTTGTATGCAATATTTGATAAACTACTCATTTCTTTAAAATTCTCCCTTTCCAACTATAATTTTTAAATTGAGATACAATTGCAATATAAACGATATAAAAAGGGTAAACTAGCTGAAGAAACAAAAAATATAAACTCCATTTTTTAATATTAAAAAAAGCAGCTATTTTTTTTACAAAAGTAAAATCAGCAATCAATTTTATTAGTAATAATGTAAAGCCTGAATTGTATTCTTGCAAGAGAAAGGAAAGTATAATCAGAAAGTTTACAACGAAAACCAATAAACTAATAATTACAGCATCTTTATCGGTATAAGAAGTACTCTTTGCAGACCACCTTAATCTTTGGTTAACAAAAGAGGAAACATTTTGCTTAATAGGAGTTGAAACTATAGAGTTCTGATTTTTAACAAAAAATATTTTACCTTTATTTCGCTTTATATGATGTAACAAAAAAACGTCGTCTCCAGAAGCAACTTCTGTTTTAGTAGATTGAAAAACCTCTTTACGGAAAGCTAAATTAGCACCGTTACACATAAATGCCTTATTAATAAAAATAGCCCCAGCGCCCGAACCAATCAATGTAGAAAATTCTAATACTTGAAGGTTTCCAAATAATGAATTTAAATTGTTTAACAACACAACAGGTCCAACTACCATTTTTATAGATTCGTCATTAAAAGGAGCTACAATAGAAGTAAGCCAATTCGGTTTAACAATACAGTCTGCATCTGTTGTTACTATAACACTTCCACTAGCATAATCAACACCTTTCTTTATTGCATCTTTCTTACCTCTACCTTCGGATTGTAGCAATGTGATGTTTTTAATTTTTTCTAGCTTAGAATAACCATCATCCTGAGAATGATCGTCTACAAATATTATTTCGTATTTGTTTTTAAAATCTTGATTTAAAATTTGATTACATATAGAAAATATATTTTCCGATTCATTTCTAAAAGCAACTACAACGGAAATTTTTTCATCAAAACTATCTTTTTTAATAGTAGAAATAGAATCCCAACCATATTCTAATCTTTTTATTAAAACAAAGTATCCAATTATAAAAACTAAAGAAATTAGATATATCACGACCTGAAAAACTTAAGATTAAAAACAAAAAATACTCCAATTATTGAAGGCAAAACTAAATTTATAGCCCATAGAGAAGATGCAGCAACTGTGATGCCCATTAGCTCATTAGAAATTAAACCGAAAAATAAAATAGCGACAGATCCTCTTGCAAATAATTCGCTAATAGCAATTGTTGGTATAATAGACATCGTATAAAATGTTAAAGCACTCATAGTTGCGGAAGAAATAAAAGTAATCTTGACATTAAAAAAATCTAATAATAAATAAAATTGAAAAGTAAAAATAAGATACCTTAAAATACTATAAAGTAAAATTTTTGATAGCTCACTTCTATCGTAGTAAGAAAAAACTTTAAGATAATCTATATGCTTTTGAAGGAAAGAAATTTTATTTAATAAAATTGTTAAATACGAAGCATTTAAATACAGAAATATAGAGATTAATAGTATTATGAAATTTACTACAATTAAGACCCATCTAAAAGAACTATAATCAAAATCAAAAATAGTATCGTAGGTAATAAAGTAATAACATAGTGCTAAAGAACCAAATAAAACTGTTGCTAGTAATTGAGATAAGTTACCAAGCATAGTACAAAAAACAGCCTTAAGACGATCTGCTTTTTTTAAACAAAAAATACGACCACCAAACTCTCCAATTCTATTAGGGGTAAAAACTGAAACCGTTACACCTAAAAAAATAGCTTTTATAGACAGCCAAATAGAAACGGTTTCTAGTTTTTTTATAAGGTATTTCCACTTAACAGCTTCTACAAACCAATTAAGAAACATTAAAAGCAAAACAACAAACAATGTAAATGGACTTTTTGACTTGATAATATCTAAAAACCAGTGAGATAAATCGTTAAATGTCTGATCTATAAAAACTTTTTGATATAAAAACCAGAATGTCAATAAGATAATAGAGAGCTTAATAAAAAAGCCTATTTTTTTACTACTTTGCATGTAGCACAAAAATACAAAATATTGGCTCCAAAATCTGACAGAATAATTTTAGGAATTGACCCAGGTACTAATATTATGGGTTATGGACTTGTACAAATAAAGGGAAACCATATTTCCCTTATAAATATGGGTGTTATACACCTAAATAAATTAAATAGTCATGCTGACAAACTAAAAAAGATATTTGAAAGAACTATCCATCTAATTGATGAATATAATCCAGACGAAATGTCTTTAGAGGCTCCATTTTTTGGCAAAAATGTACAATCCATGTTAAAATTAGGAAGAGCCCAAGGAGTTGCAATGGCTGCAGGACTTTATAGAAATATCCCAATATTCGAATATGCACCAAAAAAAATTAAAATGTCTATTACAGGAAGTGGAACAGCATCAAAAGAGCAAGTAGCAAGCATGCTCAAAAATTTAGTGAATATTAAAGAAATGCCAAAACATTTAGATGCAAGCGATGGTCTGGCTGCTGCAGTTTGTCATTACTTCCAAAACGGAAAGCCTAATTCTTCTGAGAAAAGTTATAGTGGTTGGGATTCTTTCATAAAAAATAACCCAGGAAGAAAAGTTTAAATATTTGAAGAAATTAACAGAGCAAGAGACTCAAATTCTTCTTTTGTAAAATTTAATTTTGGTTTTGAAAAATTCATATCACCAATATTATTTATAGGTAATAAATGAATATGAGCATGAGCAACTTCAAGACCGATAACAGAAATACCTATTCGCTCACATTTAATCGACTTTTTTAATGCTTTAGAAATAACTTTTGCAAAATGCCACATGCGTGTATACCTTGGCTCCTCTATATCAAAAATATAATCTGTTTCTATTTTTGGAATCACTAAAACATGGCCTTGGCATATAGGAAAAACATCTAAAAAAGCAAGAAACTCTTCGTTCTCATGTATTTTATAGCATGGAATTTCACCCTTTACAATTTTAGAAAAAACTGTTGACATACTATCTGCTTATATCTACAACTTCAAATTTCATAAGACCATTAGGAACTTGAATCTGAGCAATTTCGCCCACCTTTAAACCTAATAATCCTTTAGCAATAGGAGAGCTAACGGAAATCTTTTTTGTTTTGAGATCAGCTTCACTTTCAGGGACTATAGTGTAGGTCATACTAGAACCGTTAGCAACATTTTTAATTGTTACAACAGACATAATTAATACTTTAGAAGTATCAATCTGAGATTCATCTAATATTCTTGCCTTAGAAAATTCAATT
The DNA here is from genome assembly GCA_042091225.1 of Cryomorphaceae bacterium. GTDB lineage: Bacteria > Bacteroidota > Bacteroidia > Flavobacteriales > UBA7312 > JABAYQ01. The sequence continues at coordinate 25,668 of JBELHW010000013.1, forward strand.
TCAAGTTTTGCAATTTTTGCTTCCAATAGACCTTGAGCTTCTTTGGCTGCATCGTATTCAGCATTTTCTGATAAGTCTCCTTTATCTCGGGCTTCTGAAATTTGTTTGGCTATACTTGATCTTTCTACAGTTTTCAGCCTAGTCAATTCAGCCTTCAACTTCTCTAATCCTTCCTCTTTATAATATACTAATTCTGACATAGTTCAGGGTTTTTAAAATCAAAAGAGAAGACCTTAGCAAAGGTCTTCTCTTAAATAAGATAATATTTTAAGTTTTATAGATTTATTCTAAAGCCAATTGAGTGTAATAAACCAAATGATTCTGACTGGCGGAATGAATAATCTACTCCTAAATCCGACTCACTACTCAATGGTAGATTCACAGAAAAACCAGCGGAAGGACCGCTTATTGCAGTACTTGTCTCATCATTTCCGGACTCTAAATTATAACCTCCTCTTAAACTAACTAACTCTCTAAAAGAATATTCAAGTCCTAATCTGTATTGGTCATTTTTAAACGAATTAGAAGTAAAAGTTGCAGCCATAGATAGCCTATGATCTTCAGGTAATACAGTGACAAGATCGTAAGATAAACCTATGTTTAGTAAAGATGGTAACTCAAAGTTATCAGACCTTTGATCAAGAGTCATAGTATACTCCTCGTCAGGTGCAATACCTCTAAATGATAACCCGTCTCCACCATATACCATAGTTGGACCAACATTTTTTAAAGCAATACCAAACTTAACATGATCTTGACTACCAGTTACATATTGAATACCTGCATCAAGAGCAATTCCACTTGCAGAAACATCCGATGTACCTTCAATTATAGCTTTCACAGCAAATCCTCCATAAATACTATTGGAAAAAGTTTTAGAATAACCAAGATTTAAATTAGTAGCGGAAATAGTATAAGTTCCTATTCCTCCATCAGGAAGTAATTCAGTAGTTCTATCAATATCAGCTATAGATATAGAAGTTATCGCTAAAGCCAATACAGAAGATTCATTCATTCTCTGTGCAAAACCAAATGAATTGATTGGAATATCTGCAATCCATGAAGTTCTAGAAAAAATTAATTCTGTTTTATCTACAAAAGCCAAACCAGCAACGTTTCCATATAAGGACTCTAAACCCATAACAGATGCAGAGTTAGCTCCTCCCCAACCTGAAGATTTCACCCATGGATTAATTAAAAGTTGATCAGCTCCAGCAGAACCAACTCTGTCAGGATTTCCTGCTGAAAGATTACTCACACTGGCTAGTCCGATTAGAAAAACCGCTAAGTATTTTAGTGATTGTCTCATATTAATTTAAATATATAATATTAAAAAGTGTCAAGGTCAATTGGACGCATTACACCAAACCATTTTAAATTCTTTTCTTTTCCAATACTAGGGATGTTTACATTTATAATGTAAGCACCACTTGCAATAGGAATACCTTTCTGATTCTTTAAATCCCAATCAATAGTAGCAGAACCATCGCTATCTTTAAATAAACGATTCACTAGAGAACCATTTAATGAATAGATTGAAATTACACATTCAGCAGGCAGATTAGTAATTCTTACTCTATTATCTAATTGACCTCCATTCTCTATTCCTTCATAGGTAGAATATGCATAATAAGGATTAGGAACAATGTTTATTAAATCTACAACAGAATCTACAGCCTCATCGGAAGTAAGCTCTGTTGGAACAAGATTTGTTGTGGAAAATCTATAATTAGGATAGTTTGTTTTGGAGTATGTAACATCCAAAGTTACGGATGATTGACTTGCACTAGCAACTGTACTTGTATAAAAAACATCTCCTAACGAACTAGCTTGTCTCCAAACGTTGTCTATCAAAACAGAATCAGAAGAGCTAATAGAAACTATATCATAAGCAAATAACTGATCATAGTTTTGTAAAAAGTCTTTTAATGGTGTTCTGTCATTAGTAATTTCAAATGATTCTGTGAATTCTGTTTCATCAACATCACCTGAAAGTCTGTACTCTCTAGAAACATCAATATTAATTTCTACGTCTGAAGATAAAAGATCATAGCCGGTATTTAGTAATGGAACACTTACCCACATCATATCTTTGAAAAATTCACGCTTATCTATTGCAGAACCTGAAACAGCAATATTTGCTTGAGCACACTCATCGTATTTACTAGAGTGAACATAAACAAAATGCTTACCTCCTAAATAAAAACTACCATTTGCCCAAGTAGGTATATTTGAAGTTACTCTTGAACTAGGGTTCCAAACCATGTCTCTACCATTATCAGCTTGAAGCCATGAATCTTCAGAGAACATAATATTAAGTCTTTCTCCTGTTTCTTTGTTAATAGCATAACCAGGGAACCAACCCATACCTATACCAGTCCCATCAGGTGCGCCGTCTTTACCAACTGACTCACCTGCTCTTAAATCCATTTTATTTACTCCACCTTCAGAGTAAGAAGGATTATCTTGTGCTTCTAAAACTACACATCTTGACCACATAGACTGATCATCTGTGTAAACAATTTTGACAGATTGTAAATCTCTCAAACGATTTCCACTTTGCTGATTTGGTAATCCCGCATAAGCTTGGTTAGGATCATAACCTGGACCATCTAAATAATAAGAAACTAGTCGGTAAGGAGCCCAAGTACCATTTACTACGTTTTCAAAAACGCCATCAGGGTCAGTAGAGTAATCATCAAACACAGTTGCATTAGCAGGATCTGCAGCATATTCACCAGCATGGATCCAGTTACGTCCCCACAAGAAAGTGTTATCAGCTGTAACTTCTCCATCTTCATCATCAATATCTCTAACACCACCTAACCAAGGATTATACTCATCTTCAAAAACGATAGATGAAGAAATAAGACCATTGTTTTCTTCGTAATCAGCAATATTTTGGAAATAATCCCAATCTGGAGGGTTATTCTGATTAATTTGAATAGAGAAGCCTAAAGATGAAAATAATTGTTGGTTATCAAGAAAAATAGAAGCGTCAGAAAGATAGCTTTGTCCATCACTTAAATTAACTAGCTCCCAACGAGAAACTACAGGATCTAAAACAATAGACCTAGGGTCTGTAGATGAAGCATTATAAACATCTCCATAAAATTTTAAAGCAAAATCAGACTGAGTTAAATTAAATGGATCAATAACGCGCACATCAATTGGTCCAGAGCCAGCCTGATAAACAGGGTTTTCACTAGAACCAGAAGACATTATCTCTTGCTCTGTTTCTTGAGTTAAATTTAATTCACTACCACCATTTCCTTGTCCGAGTACTCTAGCGACCTCAACCCCATCACCAATATTAGCATTAAGTTGAGTAGTAAACGGTTTGTGAGGAATAGCAGTGTAAACCTTAATATTTTTTCTACCAGATTTATATGGTCTTTGCTGACCATCTAAGGCATCTGCATTAGAAGGATCGTAAGATTTATAATTATTATGACCATAAGCAACAGCCATGAAGTAATATTGTTGATTGTTAACTAATAATGAATTTCCACTTGCAAATTCATCCTCGGTAATCGTAACAGAATGAACAATTCCATTATTAGAACCAGACACTTCTAATGTTGGTACGTTAGCACCAATCGATACGTCAAAATTATAATTAACTAAATTAGAGACAGAATCTTGTAAATCACTCTGAAAAACTAATCTAGCTAAATCAGGATTATCTAAATCGGTAACACTTACATAGGGCGCTAGTATTTGATATAACTGATATCCTTGGAATCTAAAGTAAGGATCCCAGCTTTGTCCTTCAGGGCTAATGATTAACGGATCTAACTCAATGTATTGTTCTAAGAAATTGTTAGAAGTAGGACCGTTGCTAAAGTTAAATACTAATTCTCTATCTAATTCTACTACATCTAAATCTGGAGCATCAGGACCATTAAGTACTTTAAAGCAGTTATCAAATAAAGCTTGTGCTTTATCATCGGCTAAACGTACTAACTCAACTGAGGCAAAAGGGCCTCCAGTTGTTGCTCTAGCCCAAACTACACCTGTAGTAATTCTATTTACTGCACCAGGCTCTAATGTAAATGGACCTGCAGATTGTAAAAATCTTCTATCGGCAGGATCATTTCCTGCAGTTTCTTCTGTCCAACCTTGAGGGTCTTCCCAATCCGCACTAGTAACTTGTCCATCAGTACCCCAACCATATGGGTCAGTATCACCTGGAAACATAAAGTTAGCAGGAGTAGATCCTCCTCTACCAGCGCCTCCATAAGTAATATCTAGGCCATCTTTCCATTTTCCTGTGAGGTAGTTATAAATATGTTGTCCATTTTCAGGATTTCCAATAACTGAAAAGTCATTGTTATAATATACAAAACGAGACATAATAGCTTTCTCTCCGTCTTCTTCAATAATACTATCTCTGTCGTTATCAACGCCATCATTAAGATCGGCTATAGGACCTTGGAAAAAGTCAACTCCAATTGCAGGAGGATTTACTCCATATCCAGATGCGCCTTCATCTTCTGCATCTCCGTTATAGCAATAACCTAAACCTCTTTCCACATCACAACCAACATAATCATCTAAATAATTACCTAAATCAGGGTCTACCCATTGGCCAAAGTAAGCATCGTTAAGTTGTATAGTTGCTTTGTTAATAATTGTATAATTATAAAAGGTCATGTTATTTATCTCGTCATTAGTAGCAAAGGCAAAAGCTTGAGCTCTAATTTCAAGACCAATAGGATCTGCTCCCGTTTCAGAGTGTATGTTTCCCTTATCATTAAAAACCCACCAAAGAGTTTGATCACCGTAAACTAAATCATCACTCAAACAATCGGAATTTCCATTAACATCGTATTTAGGGTAATCTCCATCTTCTGGATTATATTCACCATCATCGTTAGCATCGAAATAAGGTGCTAAAAATTGATTTTCACCATCAACTCCATTACCAGGCCAACCGGTTATTGAAGAAGGAATGGTGTATTCTGGATAAGCTGTTTTGTCATTATACCAAGCAATGAATTCATCAACTTCTTGTCTTGTGATTTGAAAATGCTGGTCATAATCATCACAAACCTGAGGAGTAATTTCACTAAACTCATCTAGAGGACCAGTCCAGAAATCATTTCCAGTTTGACGATATGTCATAGCAGCTGCTTTTAGTTGCTCTCCGGCATCTATACCAGCAATCCATAATGCTCCAGCAAACATAGAATGCTTGTTACCATCTTTAGGAATTTCATACCTAGCATCAGTAAGATTCCACCACATGTCACCACCACCCATGATAGTAGTTCTAACATTATTGATATTCAAATCCGTTTTTGCTTGAGATGGAACACAGTCTGCAGCCACACGAGCTAAACTTGAATTAGAAATAGTAGTAGAATTACCATTACTAACATTTTCTTTTGCACTTATTGAAAAAGAGCAAAGACTTACTAGTACGATTAATAAAATTTTGTTCATGTCTAACATTTTACTCAAGCTTAAAAATTAATTTCTACACCCAATCTAGCTATTCTTGGAAGAGAATAATTAAATGGATTATTTACTTTATAACCATAAATATCTACAAACGATTGTGGATCACTTTGAGCAGCTATTTCAGATTGGGCATTAGCATCACTCAAATATCCATCGTCATCTGCATTACCAGTAGCACGATATACAGATCTTATATTTTTAGTGTTCAATACATTTTGGACCAATAAATAAACATTGAATCCTAAAACTCTTTTATTATCTAACTCACCTACTTCCTTTGTAAATCGTTTACTTATTCTAGAGTTAATTCTAACATTCCATGGAAGTCTTGAGCCGTTTAAACTTCCATCTAGAACAGAACGATTGTTAATACCAAATGCAGCATCTTGAGTTATATTAGATTGTTTGGTGTAAGGAGTACCTGAACCAGCAATAAAGACAAAATTAGCTCCAGCATCAGCAAAAACTTGTTTACCAAACCAAACAGGACCTTGATAATCTTTTCCGTTACCATAACGGTAATCCATAGTAAGGTTTAAAGCATGTCTTTGATCGTAAGATAATGGAGTTGTAGTTCTTAAGTTTGGTTGACCAGTATTAACAAGGGAAAAACCAGATGTAGCAGAAGAACCTGTACCATCAGCAAATTGTAAAGTATAGTTTGCAGATAGAGTAATATTCCCTGATCTTCTTAAGTCATAAGTTGCGGACATACCTTTTACAGTTCCAAAGTCGATATTATCATAAGTAAGATAATTAACTGGGTATGCGTAATTAGCACTTACAATTTGAATCATGTCCCTCATTTCCCTGTAAAAAGCAGAAAGAGTTAAAGAGGATTTCAAATTTAGAGTTTGGGCAAATCCTAATTCAAAATCAACTGTTTTTTCAGGTTTTAAATTCGGATTATTAATTAATGCTCCAACATTATCTTGGATATAAAGATACTCAAGTGGTTCAATTCTATTGCCTGTAGGAGGTCTTTGTGTTACAACATCGTAGTGAGCAAAGAACTGAGCTTCATCAGAAATAGGGAATGAAAAAGAAATTCTAGGTGAAAAAACTGTTTCTGGTGTGAAATCCTTAAACAATGGAATGCTGTCAGAAGAATTTACTAAATATGGAGTAATTTGACCAGTTGTAGTTGCTTGTGCTAAACTAATAGGATCATTAATTAATTCTCCATCAGAATTATACCAATCATTATCATTTCTATATCCAACAACTTCAGTAGGATTATCAAGATCGTTTACATATACTACGTAATCATCACCTATTGAGTTTGGCTTATTGTACGAATCACTATTTAGTAAGTCTGTACTAGAACCTGCCTTGTAAGTTGTGTATAAAGAGTATTGATCATCTAATACAGACTGGTTAGCATCGTATCTGTCAATTCTTAAACCAATATTAAAAATAAGGTCATCGAACGCAAATTTATCTTGAATATAACCAGCAGTATATATAGGTTCGAAAGCATTTATATTTCTATAGAAACGATCTACATTACCATCACCATCAATATCATCTCCTTCAGTAAAGAAATCCTCTATTGGCTTAGAAGACGTTAATAAGTTACCCATGTAATCGTAACCTGAGTAATTAATTAAGCCATTTTCTAATAATTCGTCTGCACTAAACAAGTCAATGGATAATTGACTTGGATCGTAAGAATCAATATCAATATATTCGGTAGCTCCCAAATTATATCTATCTCTTAAACTTTCATCAAAATTACTCTGTACATCCTGATTGTTAAGTCTGTTGTACCATATTACATCAAAAGTTCCATTTTCAATTACATTAGGATTAGCTAAATCTAATTCCTGGATGTGAGTATTAACTAATTGCCTAGCTAATCCCCAGAACCCTACAGGACCAGAAGCCCAAAATCTATCGGTTCTTTTCTCGTATTCGAATCCAAACTGAATTGCATGATCCTTTATATCAGCAGAACCAGTGGCTTTCATAGAAAACTGTTCTGTTTGAGATTTTTGGTATGAATTTGTTGGTGTTCCCCAGTTATTATACAAAGAGTATATACTTCTTGGAGAGGAACCATTAAGAAGACCAGTAGTTCCTAAATCATTAAATGTTCTGATAATACCATCGGCACCATATTGACCAACTGTACTTTCAAGTTCATTTTCTCTAAACTCATCATAATATTGTTGGGTATAAGCCGCTAAATCTGGGTTTGAAGAACTATTGCCATTAAAGGCAACTAAAGTATCAATGAATCCAACATGTATTTGACCTGTTCTTCCAGTAACTGTATCAGTTCCAAAAATGTAAAACCTTTCTTGAAAAGTATTAAAGGTACCAACATGACCATATTTAAATAAATCATCACCATGGTCTTTGTTTCTTCTTTCAAAATTTGTTTTAGTATAGTCAGCAGAAAGAGTGTAATAAGCATTTTTGATTGATGAAGCTGATTCTTCATCGCCTTCTTGAGCACCAAAACGTTGAGTAAATCTTGCATAAGTTCTCCAAGTATTACTCTCGTCTTCAATATTATTTTGAGAGTTTACAAGAGAATTTGTAAAGTTAAACACCCTAGAAACAGAATTGTCAACAGATCCTCCAATAGAAAGATTTGTTTTTAAAGTTGGTTTAAAGTCTACCTTTCCAGAAAAACGGTAACCACTTGTACCAGCATTATTTTTTGCTTGTACATTTTCAAAATCACTTGCTCTTAAGTAATCTGAATTATTTATTAACGTAACATTAGAGCTTTGAATATTAGGAACCGCTCTAAATAAATCGTTTTGAAGATTCAACAAACTTTCTTCTTTAATTTGCCATATTCCTACAGCAGACGGACTGTTATCATCAATTGTTCTTGCTTCACCAGCTAAAAAATAACCTAGAATAGCTCTTCCTTTAGATCCATCTTCTTTAATCTCCTTGTAGATTGGACCAGATAAACTAAATCCTAATAAGTTATAGTTATAATCATCAAATAGTTGAGAAGATACAACTTCAGCTCCTCCAAATAAGCGATTGGAAGGACCTCTTGAGGTTACACTAATTATACCACCGGTTGCATCACCATAAGCAGCAGACAAACCTGAGGTCATAACAGTAATTTGTTCAATTGCACTTTGTGGTAGCGCTAAAGAACCTCTGACCTTAATTCCATCAACATAATAGTCTGTAGCATCTCCTCTTGATCCTCTTACATTAACGCCAGAGCCTTCATCACTTTGATATACACCAGCAGCAGTTGCAGCAACAGAAGCGACACTTCTTGTTGGCAATGCTTTAATTTCTTCAGCTGTTACTGTTTTTCCTCCTAAATTATCTTGATCTAATAATGGCTTTTCATCCTTAATCACTACCTCATCAATAGCAATACCCTCAGACAATTGAATATCTCTAAAAGAGATTTTGTTAGAGGAAACAACAATTCCTTCAAGGGTTGTTTGACCATAACCGACATAAGATACTTTAAGATTATAATTTCCAGGATCAAGAGGTTTAATAGTATAATTACCATCAAAATCTGTTGTAACACCAGAAACTAAGTTTCCGTTTCTTTCTGCAACAACATTTGCAAAAGGAATTGGCTCACCAGTATTCTTATCTGTAATTTTTCCTTTCAAGGAACCTGGTTGAGCAAACGCCGAAATTGACATTATCAAAAACCCTACCATTAATAAATAAACGTGTTTCATAATAAATTATGTTGTCTAATTTTTCAAATAAAAGATTGTAAATATATACAAATACAATTCATTTCTAAAAAAAAAACATTAAAAATTAAAGCAAAGTTTACCCATTCAATTTTATATTATATTTGAATATGAGAAAAAAAATAATATTAACTCTGATTGTAAGCGTGTTTTTAAGCTGTGGAAGTGATGATAACTACATCCCTAACACTTATGTAAACTTTTCAATTGTAGCCTCAGAAATAGGGGGCGTTGGAAATGGAATATATACAAGCAATATTTACGGAGTTAATGGGATAATCATTTTCCACAAAGACATTAACCAATATGTTGCATACGAACGAAGTTGCTCTTATGACCCTAGAGAACCTTGCGCGATAGTCAATATGAACAATATTTACACACCTACTCTTTTGGTTGATAGTTGTTGCAATTCTAAATTTTTAATTGAAGATGGATCTCCGTTTGACGGACCAGCGATTTTACCCTTAAAACAATACCAAACTAGCTTTGATGGTGTCTATGTAAATGTTTTTAATTAATTCACTAAAAGACGCATACTTTTTCTTACTGATTCAATTTGCACATTTACAATATATGTACCCTTTTGTAGGGAAGAAATGTCTATTTGAAACTTACTGGAACTGAATAAATCGGTAAATACATTTCTTCCTTGAAGATCAAAAATTGAAATCAAAACATCACTGGAATTAATATTATCTAAGCTCAACTCTACATATGAATTAGCCGGGTTTGGATATAAAATGATATTAATGCCACTTAATTCTAATATAGTGGAAAGGTCAATATTAACGTCCTGTGATTTATATTCACAACCTTGTTCATCAAATAGCAAAATAGAATATTCTCCACTCTGAGTAGCTATTAACTGGTCTTGGTTTTCTCCTGAAAGTTCCATTCCATTAAAAAACCATTGACAGTTATATTCTAAAAAGTTATCAACGGAAAGTAATGAGCCATCAATAGAAACTTGCGGACTATAATCATTGTCGCAAAACACAATAAAAGTATCTACAGAAAAGGTATTGCATCCATAATAATTAACAAACTCAATCATATAATCACCTGACTCAACAACCTCCATTGTAGAAGTATTCTCTCCTACTAAAGGTTCTTGATTAAAGTACCATTGAAAGGATAAATCTTCGATTTCAGAGTCAACGTAAAGTAAATTTGATGATTCATCATAATTTAAAATAGGAACAGATGGATAGTCATAAACAAAAACAGTGTCATAGGCAGTTAAGACAATAGGATCTATCTCAGAAATAACAATATTTATAATCAAATTTCCAGAAGTCAAAGTTGTAGAGTTAGAAATGCCATCAAAATAAACGGTACCTAAATAATCATCATTAGTAGAAATACCATCTTCCTCCCATGCTTGTATTGAATATTCCTGGTCGGACAAAAGAAATTCATTTAAATTCCAAGATACTGGAAAGTCTTGATCTTCATAATGTTCTGACTCAAAAATTTGATTGCCTTGACTATCTACAATAACAAAATAAGGATCTGGATTAGTTAATAAATCTTCGTCAAACCATTCGTTTCCCCAGTCGGATGCGTTTTCAATTTCTACAGACTCTAAAAAATATTGACTAGAGGCAACAGACATAGATTCAAAATATATAGGAAAAATGCCGGCTTGGTTAAATGTTTGAGTTCCAGGATCTATCAAATCACTAGACGTCCCGTTACCAAAGTCCCATGAATAAATTGCCCAATCGGAATAAATACTTTCAAAATCAACATTTAAAGGAGCGCATCCTGAAAAATTTGTCATTATAAAACCATCGTTTTGTGATAAACTTGGCTCAATAAACAATGGAAGAGAAAAAACAATCATTTCCGTACCTGCTAGAGAGGATAATTCATGAGTTGCCTCTACAACGACATCTACGCTATATAATCCTGCAAGCATTGGAGTGCCGGTGAGTTTAACGCAACCATATTGAGAATCTGAAGGATTATAATGACAATCATTTTCAGAGTTATTACACTCCCATTCTAAGCCAGGTGGCAAGCTAATTGATTGAATATGGTAATCTTCAAACGTTATTAAAGTTTCTCCGAAATTAGGCACATCATACAAAGTATCTACTGGTAAAACAAATGTCAAATCTTGATTATATTCCTGAAAGACAGTACCCGAGGGCAAAGAGTCGGGTGATAAACCGAAATTACTAAATAAAGGAAAAAAATTATAATTAGGTGTACACTGGGAAATTGCTAAATTAGAATAAGAAAAAGCAACAATTAAAAAGTAAAAATAAAACTTCATATCATAATCTTGTTAAGAATAACAAGATTATGATATTTTTATGAATAAACAAAATTTAGTATCTATAATACTCTGGTTTGTAAGGCCCTATAACATCAACGCCAATATATTTTGCTTGTTCGTTATTAAGTTCATCTAACTCAACGCCAATTTTAGCAAGATGTAATCTAGCAACTTTTTCATCTAAATGTTTAGGTAAAGTATATACTTTGTTGTCGTAACTATCTGCGTTATCCCAAAGTTCCATTTGAGCAATTACCTGATTAGTAAATGAAGCAGACATTACAAAAGAAGGATGACCCGTAGCACAACCTAAATTAATTAGTCTCCCTTCAGCTAATAAAATAATATCTTTTCCATTAACCGTATATTTATCAACCTGAGGTTTTATGCAATCTTTAGTATCTCCCCAATTTTCATTTAGCCAAGAAACATCAATTTCATTATCAAAATGACCAATATTGCAAACAATTGCTTTGTCTTTCATTGCTTCAAAATGTTCTCCCATGATAATATCTTTATTACCAGTTGCAGTAACCACTATATCCGCTTCTAAAACAGCATCTTTCATTTTCTTTACCTCGAAACCTTCCATTGCTGCTTGCAGTGCACAAATTGGATCAATTTCAGTAACAATTACCCTAGCTCCAGCACCTCTTAAAGATTCAGCAGACCCTTTACCGACATCACCAAAACCAGCAACAACTGCGACTTTTCCAGCTATCATTACATCCGTTGCACGACGAATACCATCAACTAAAGATTCTCTACACCCATATTTATTGTCAAATTTAGATTTAGTAACAGAATCATTAATATTTATTGCAGGTATATATAACGTTCCGTTTTTCTCTCTTTCGTATAGTCTAAGAACACCAGTTGTTGTCTCTTCTGAAAGACCTTTAATCCCTTTGGCCAATTCTGGATAATTATCAAAAACCATGTTGGTTAAATCACCTCCATCATCTAAAATCATGTTGAGTGGTTTGTCTCCTTCAAAAGCATGAATAGTCTGATCAATACACCAATCAAATTCTTCATCATTCATACCTTTCCATGCATATACTGGTACTCCAGTAGCCGCAATTGCAGCAGCAGCATGATCTTGAGTTGAGAATATATTACATGATGACCATGAAACTTCAGCTCCAAGATGAGTTAAGGTCTCTATTAAAACAGCTGTTTGAATTGTCATATGTAAACAACCAGCAATTCTAGCTCCTTTTAATGGCTTTTGATCACCAAATTCTTCTCTCAAAGACATTAAGCCTGGCATTTCTGCTTCAGCTAATAATATTTCTTTTCGCCCCCATTCTGCTAGAGACATATCTTTAACTTTATACGATGATTTTTTCACTTTAATACTCATGATTTTTAAATTAGGGTACAAAAATACGAAATAATAGCTATAATTTCTTGTAATTTGCTATTCAATGAAAACGATTTTTAAAAAAATAAAAAACAATACATTTACTCTAGCAATCGATGTAATCGATACTAAACTAAATCACCAATTAAAGCCACCAGAGAATTTAAAAAATGAAAACAAAATAATAGAATGGGTCAATTCCAGACAATTAATAAAAAATATTTGGCCAGATTTGATTTTAAGTTATAATAAATATGGTGCTCCTCAAACTCAAAAAGAAGCTATATCTATTTCACACACCAAAAAGTATGTATCCGTAATTGTATCTGAAAAAAAAGCTTCAATAGATATTGAAAAGATTCAGTCTAAAATTTTAAAAATATCCCCTAAATTTATGAATGATATGGAATTAATAAAATTTAGTTCTGAAATAAACGCTACAATTTGCTGGTGCGCGAAAGAATGTATGTTTAAATTATTTCAAAAAGGAAAAATTGATTTTAAGAACGATTTAAAGGTAAAATCAATAGAAAAAGATTTGGTAACTTGTTCCCTATTCAATCAAAATTTACAATTGAATTATAAAATATTTGACAATCATGTACTTGTGTATTACTACGATTAATTAACTTTGCACTATGAATTTATATCAAACAATAGAGGAAAAGCGCTCATTAAATAAAAAAATGTTTGCTGTTTTGATTGATCCTGATAAGCAAGATTTAAATCAATTAAGCTCTTTAATCAATATTGCCGATGAGTCTAAAGTAGACTTCTTCTTTGTTGGTGGCTCTCTTCTAACAAATGATAGCATGGACCAA